>CAZFII010000263.1:0-1506 GCA_964518925.1 uncultured archaeon | reverse complement strand
ATGGATACTACGTATTCAAAAGTGTAATAGAATACTTAAAGAAATTAAAATAAAAAATTACTTAAATTTTGGAATAATCTCTTTTCCTATAAGCTTTATTGATTTCGCTTTGTCTGGGCCGATTGGACTTCCTGCAACTACTTGTGTTACTCCTACCTTAGCTAGTTCGTTTATCCTTTCGACCACGTCATCTGGTGTTCCACTTATTGAGAAGCAATCGATCATTTCATCCGTTACGGATTTGGCTACTCCAGCCCAGTCTCCTTGTGTAAACGCCCTATTTAAAGCTTCTCTAACTTTGTTGACATCTTCATCCTTAATTCCATGTCTTTGCAGAACAGTTTCAGGACTTCCAGCTACTATGAACGCAACTACAATCCTTGCAGCATTTCTTGCATTATCTCTGTTCTTATCAACGCTCATCGAGGCGTACGCTACTGTATCAAATTGGTCTTTACTTTTTCCAGCTTTAGACAGTCCTTCTTCTATGTTCTTCTTTGCCTCTTCAAAGTCCCTTGGATGTGATGCATTTATGAGTACTCCATCTCCCAATTCAGCAGCTAATCTTAGCATCTTTGGCCCCTGTGCACCTATGTAAATCGGAATCGGGGTAGTCTTGAATCCCATTCTTGCACCGTTTATTTTGAATACTTTTCCATCGTACTTCACGGATTTTCCTGCATGTAGTTGTCTTATTATTTCTACAGCTTCTTTAATCCTTGTTAATGGTTTTTCCCAAGCTAATCCAATTCTGTCAAATGTAACTTTATCACCAGCTCCTATGCCCAAAACAGCTCTACCTCCACTAATCTCGTTTATAGTTGCTATTGCTGAGGCTGTCAAAGTTGGATGGATGTGATATGGGTTTGTTACTCCTGGTCCGAGTTTTATCGTTTTTGTTTTCATTGCCAAAACTGTCAAAATTGCATATACGTTTCTGTTATTGTAGTGATCTGTTATCCAAGTGTACTCAAAACCGTTGTCCTCAGCGAGTTTAACATAGTACTCAATTTCGTAGTACTTGCTATCTGGAACGAATTCAATCCCAAACTTCATAGCATCAGTTAACATTAAAAATAAATAATACTTTCGATAATCACCAAAAGCTTGATATAATCTCGATTGTTATAGATATTTAAGCGGGGGTTGCCGAGTGGACAAAGGCGCCGGATTCAGGGTCCGGTCCCGTAGGGGTTCGTGGGTTCGAATCCCACCCCCCGCATAAACGTTTTTAATTGGTTTAACAAGATGCTTTTATGAAAGTCATCCCAGGGCCATCTTCACCTATGCTATCTCTAAGAATTGCAAAAAATCTCAATACAGAAATTGCATCAGTCGTTTATAAAAGGTTTCCAGATGGGGAGCTCTATGTTAGAGTTGAAGATAAAGAAGCCGGGAAGTTTGCCTATATTGATCATATGATAACAGTACCACCACCTGGGGAATTTTCCGTAAAGCTTTGGGATATGGGGACAAGCATACCAGTTTCTACCACAACTTCAATTG
>CAZFII010000262.1:0-1507 GCA_964518925.1 uncultured archaeon | reverse complement strand
GTTTGCGTTACCTCTGAATGATCTGATGCGAGAATTAACTCGAAAACGTAATTAACGTTACGTTAGAGTATTCTTATGGGATTTAAATCTGTAGAAGATGCAGCGGTTGCTGCAAGCCTTGCTATGCTCTTGGAAGTATCAGCAAATCCAAAAGCTGGAAATGTTGATAGAGAGCATGAATTTGAAGATTTAAAATATGAACACTTCTTAGCATCATCTGTTGCATCACTACCAGTTTTCATAGAAGTTGCAAAACGTAAAAAGATAGGTGAAGGGATATATAAGGCTGTTAAATATTCAAAAAACTGGTATAAAGCTACGAATGTTCATTTTGGAGCTTATTTATTACTTATTCCTCTTCTAACTGCATGGGACTGTAAAGACGTATTTGAAGCTACGAGAACTGCTGTAGAAAACCTAAAGAAAACGACTTTTGAGGATTCCATACTTATATTAAGAGCTTTTGAGATTTGTAAGGCAAGGGTTATGAAAACTGACGAACTCTCTTTGGGAAGTGATAAAACCGAAATGGAATTGATTGATAGAAAGATCAACGTCTACGAATGGATGTCAAAGGCTCCTGAAGAAAACATAATCGCCAAAGAACTAACAAATGGATATAAGATAAGCTTGAATGGTGCAGAGTTTATTTTAAACTCTGAACTCGATGTAAACGAGAGAATCGTGTTTTTGTATCATTACTTACTCTCTAAGTATTTAGATCCACTTGTAATCGCAAAAGCTGGTATAAAAAAAGCTGAAGAAGTCAGAAGTCTTGCAGAAAAAGCAATAAAATCAGATAATCCATTTAAAAAGTTCAAAGAACTGGACGAAAAGCTGATATCTATGAATCTAAATCCCGGAACTATAGCGGATTTGGTTATATCTTCGATCTATTTAGCTATATTCAAGGGGTGGAGGTTTTGAGGCTTAGTGATTTTGGATTTACAGAGGGAATAAACGAAGTGATAGTAGTGACAATTGGGGAATTCATAAACACAGCACCCATTGGTATAATAGTTGAAAATCCAGAGTCCGATATCGCTAAAGCTAAGATTTATCCCTCTCATACAAGGGAGAACATTGAGAAGGGAAGTAAGGTCTATGCAAATATTACAAACGATCCAATAGTTTTTGCAATTTCCGCATTCGATGACTTAAGTGAGGAGTACTTCTTAAGCTTGAATCCCCCGATACTTAAATCGGCTTTAGCCTATTGTGAATTCGATGCAAAGATTAGTGGAAGTTATGTCGAATTAAAATTGTTAGGAGGTAGGGTAATTTCAAAGAGCATAAGAGCTGTTAATAGAGGATTTAACGCTTTAATCGAGGCGTTAGTCCACGCTACGAGATACAGAATCTTTAAGAGCAGAGATCTATTAGACAAAATATTATACTATAAAAGAATCGTTGATAAATGTGGAAGTAAAAGAGAAAGAGAGGCATTCAAAATCTTGATGGAAAAAATCGGTTTAACGGAAAAATTTTAAGATTTCTCAATTACATA
>CAZFII010000261.1:0-1515 GCA_964518925.1 uncultured archaeon | reverse complement strand
CCACTAAAATTTTAAAATGTTCTCTAATTTTTTCGAAAGTTAAATCTATAGATTTTTAAAACTCCTTTTCACGTCTTCAATGACATCAAATATATCCCACAAGTTATCGATTACGTATAAATTTGGAATCTTATCTAAGATTTCATTGTTTACGAATTTGCTTGTTATAGGGAAACGATACCAAACAAACACAGTCCTTTCATCTCCTTTTCCAATAAAACGCCACGGTTTATCGTCAACCCAAATAAAAATGTCATTTCCATACTTATTCCTGATGTATTGAAAAGCCTGTAGCAGTCTTTTATCGTCTTTCCATACTATTACATCGTCAAAGAGATCGTAGTATCCCGTAATTTTCAATCTGTACTCTTTCATTCCATCTGCGAAATCCTCAGCAGAGAATGAGATAACCTTGTATCCCTCTTCTTTAAGTCTCTTTAGTAGTTCCTTCGAGTTATCGATCGGCTTGCTTAACTTTGCTCTTTCCTCGAACCACATTCTAAAGAATTTTATTTTAAATATTATAGGCTGTTTAACTCTGTTCTTTCCGAATTTCGGTTTTTCGTAATAATATTCGATTAGCGTTAGAATCTTAGCCCATAAACTTTTAAATGGAAGTAAGGGAAAACTTTTTTCTAAAGTCTTTTTGAATGCTTCCTCGATTATCGAATAGCTGTCAACTAGTGTTCCGTCAAAGTCGAATCCAATTATCATAGTCCAATAGTTAAAGTTCCTTAAAATGAAATCTTCTAGTTTAGCTTATTATCAAGTTTGATTTATAGTTACATATTTTCACTCATCAGCTTGCCCAAAAGTGTCGTTGAAGATTACTATGATTTAATCAATTTTTTGGAGATTAAAAACAATGTATTACAAAAATTATAGATCCAATCCAAATCATGTATTTAGATTTAGGCCATTATAAGATTATTTATCTGTTTTTATTCGGAAGACACTTAATATTGATGCACATAAAACTGCAAACATTCTTTATCTTTTAAGGAAACAAATAAAACTACATGAGAGTATTAAAGATGCTAACTCTTATCATCGTAACACTTGTGATTGTATTGTCAATCGTATTCTTACATGAAAAAATAGAGCCAACAAAAATAGAAGGAAGTAAATCCATCAGAAACGTGAGTATAACCATCGTTTACGATAACAACCCATACAGGGATGGGTTAAAGACGGCGTGGGGTTTTTCATGTATTGTAAAGTTTGAAAAAACCATACTTTTCGATACTGGGGGAAATGGAACTATACTATTAGAAAACATGAAGAAGTTAAACATAGATCCTAAGGAGATAGATATCATCGTTCTCTCACATATTCATAGCGATCACGTTGGAGGATTATTGAAATTTCTTGAAAGAAATCATGAAGTAACTGTATATTTACCAAAATCCTTTTCAGAAAATTTTAAAGAGAAAATAAGAAAATATGGAGCAAAAGTAATCGAAGTCCGAAAACCTATAGAGATCTGCAATAGTGTTTATTCAACGGGTGAAATGG
>CAZFII010000260.1:0-1635 GCA_964518925.1 uncultured archaeon | reverse complement strand
TTTAACGTCGTTACAGTTCACCCATACGATATAGAAAAATACTTGGGCAATGCAAAAGTCGTTGGAGTTTCCGTAATGGATCCTCTCGGATTTGGCCCAGTTAGCGTTACCTTTTCATCACTGCTTGGTGGAACTCCTTCTACGAGGCTTGAGTTCGTAAATCTGATGGAGAAGTTAAGACCATTTAAAGACAAAATAAAGATAATAGTTGGAGGGCCCGGTTCTTGGCAGCTTGAATGGGATGAATACTGGAAGAACTTTGTTGATTGCGTTGTTATAGGAGAAGCAGATGAAATCGTTCCAGATTTGTTTAGAAAGGCTTTGAGAGGGGAAGAATTGCCAAAGGTTATTCACTGCAAAAGTCCAGATGTTGAAAAGATTCCAACGATAAAGAATCCTTCAGTAAACGGTTTAATTGAGATTTCGAGAGGATGCGGAAGGGGTTGCAGGTTTTGTAGCGAAACTTTGAAGAAGAGGAGGGACATACCACTCAACAAAATACTTGAGGAGGTAAAGCTGAATATAAGAGAAGGAACTAAAGGTGTAATTCTGCATGCTGAAGACGTTCTGCTTTACGGCTGCAAAGATCCAAAGTTTATCCCAAACGAAGAAAAAGTTACAAAGCTTTTTAAAGCTGTAAAAACGATTACGGATCACGTTGGCATAAGCCACTGTTCTCTTGCAGCTGTCTCTTCGAAACCGAAGATTGTCGAAGAAATAAGCCACATACTTGAGGTAGGCGAGAAAATACCAATGTTCGGCGTTCAGACTGGTGTGGAAACTGGAAGCTCAAGGATTATGGAGAAATACATGCACGGCAAATGTCTACCTTTCCATCCGAATGAATGGTGTGACGTGGTCGAGCAAGCCTTCGCTATCATGCACGACAATCTGTGGATTCCAGCTGCAACGCTTTTAATCGGTTTGCCAGATGAGACTGACGATGATATCATTAAGACAATTGAACTTGTCGAAAGACTTAGAGATTACCGCTCCCTAATAGTTCCCCTGATTTTCATTCCGATGGAAGTCTGTGCCTTAAGGAGGGAAAAGATGTTCACTAAAGAAAAACTGAGAGAAACGCACTGGGAACTCTTAATAACATGCATGGATCACGACATTCACTGGGTAGATGATCTGAAGGAAGTATACTTTGCTGGATACAAGAACATTCCGATAAAGTTTGGTTATTACGCCTTTGCGTGGTGGGTTAAGAGAGCTTGGAGAAAGAAAAAAAAGGAACTCCTAAACTTGTATGCTTGAAAATTTGCTGATAAGCAGATCAGAAAGTATATATATTTGATATTTAAAGCTTGCGCCCTTAAGTTAACACGTCTCTCCAAAAGACAAAAAGATTTAGAAAGTATGATTGCAATATACTACTCTATGACACGAAAATGTGTAGTTATTACAAAGATATCGTTTATAATCATATTTATTACAACTATAATGCCAATTACATTTGCAGATGATTACTGGGCTAAAAGTTTTAGTGGTAGGTGGTATGACACTGGATGTGATGTAGAATTTACAGAAAATGGTAATATTGTTGTTTTAGGAACTACAAAATCATTTGGAGCAGGAGAGAATGACTTTTGGTTATTATTTTTAGATAAAAAAGGCAATATAAAATGG
>CAZFII010000259.1:0-1648 GCA_964518925.1 uncultured archaeon | reverse complement strand
CTATAGAGATAGATTATGAATTAGGTAAAAGGTTCAGGAAAATGATGTGAAAGGCAACAAGAAAGGTGCTGTAAAAGAAGTAATAAAGGAGGCAATAGAATTATGGTTAAGCAAATACGAGAAGCAAGGGTAGATTTCACAACGATACATGGATTGTTAATTCCGAAAACCCAAGAAGATTATCTTAGACTTTGCCTACTTTATTGTTATAGATTCAAGAAAGCTGTAAATAAGGCGATAAGGATGCGGTTAGATGGTGTTAAAAAGTCGGAAGGAGTTAAAAAATTACGTAAAATCTTAAGCAACTGGTGGTATGCAGTTTCAGCTTGGGATTTTGCTAAGATGTTGAAAGAGGGTTGCGAAATTAATGAAAGCAATCCAAGACATATTCACGTCAAATCAAAGTTTTTAATTAGCTATGCTAAATCGAATGAGCAAGGAAACAGAAATGTCAAGATTGACGATAATACAGTTAAAATCAGAGACCCATTCTCGAAGAAGTGGTTAAAGTTTAGACACGATTTTGATGAGAGAGATTCGTCAAATCTAACAAATATACGGCTAAAGTTGTATTTAAAAATTGTAAGATTTACCTACATCTAAGCATCCCATTTGAGCTATTCCAATACGGAGTTACATGTGGAAAGCTTATAGCATCGTTTGACTTAAACTCAGACAGAATAAACATAGTTATCGTTAATAGAGAAGGGAATATCAGAGATGTAAAGGTTAAACACTTTCCAGAAGTTACTTTCTACAGATTCCCTAAAAACAAGGCTAAAGATATTAGGTTAAAGGCTTTAGCTGAATCGTGATAAGTATGAGTGAAATAGATAAGCTTTTAAAATTGGATCCAAGGAAAATAGTCGAATATCAAAAAGCAAAACTCAAAATGATCTCATTTTCATAGTATTAAGTTCAGCCAGGATTGCCAAATATCTTTACTTTCGGAGCTACTGTGGAATGCGAGGCTTTCTTAGCAATGTTTTATAACTCGTAAGTAATAATTGTGAAATTTGGGTTGTTATTCTCAATTAGGGAGATGACGAAATATGAAGATAAAAAAATTAGATGATATGATAGATATTTGAATTAGCTATATTCTCTTAATCGAAACCCTTGTTAGCTTAGCGTAAAAAAGCATCTATCTAAATTTTATACCCTCAAGTTAACCCATCTCTCAATAGACATGCTAACATAACGTTCTCAAATGATTATAATACTACATGAACAACTTACAGAATGAATTCCAACATCTGACGGCTGTAATAGGGCAAAAGAGTTTAAACGAGCTGAAAACGTCGAGCTGCATTTTCTGAAAGGTTTTATGCTCGAATTCCAGATTAAGGATTTTAAGAGCCACGATGCTCTATCTATAACGAATTTAGGATTGTAATATTTGAGAAGTTCTTTCACGAAAGATTTAGCTAAACAATCTCTCATTGGATAAATTTTCATTAGAATCAACTTCCTTTCAACATCAACAGCCGAATAAACATAGTATTTTGCTTTAACAATAGTTTCATCCAACGCTATCAAATTTCTTTTCTCCTTTTCTGTAGCAATAGACTATCTTTTTTATCCTAGCGTTATATGAAACTGAATGCAATTCAGATAAAATTCTCTCCTGAATAATGCCTTGAGAATA
>CAZFII010000258.1:0-1677 GCA_964518925.1 uncultured archaeon | reverse complement strand
CCCTTTAACTCCATCAACAATATCTCTTGAATAAGGTAAAGTTTACCAGTCTAATCCAGAATTTTTGAGTAAAACTATTTAAGACCACTCAAAACTTCAACTCATGGAAAAGATCAAACTCGGGATGGTTGTAGCAGAGTTCAACAGAGATATAACTTACATGATGGAAATACTTGCCAAAGAGCATGCAGAATTCTTAGGTGCTGAAATCACAGACATTATAAGAGTTCCCGGAGCATTTGACGTTCCAATTGCTGTAAAGAAGATACTCGAAAATTCAGATGTAGATGCAGTCGTTGCAATCGGTTGCGTGATAGAAGGTGAAACTGAGCACGATGAAGTCGTAGCACAGCATGCTGCAAGAAAAATCATGGATCTAAGCTTAGAATTTGGAAAACCAGTAACACTAGGAATATCTGGGCCGGGAATGGGAAGAATCGCCGCTCAAGAAAGAGTAGATTATGCCAAAAGAGCTGTAGAAGCTGCTGTAAAACTAGTTAGGAGGTTGAGAGAGTATGAGAGATCAAAAGCTGGCAAGAAGAGTTAAAAGTGTTAAACCTTCTGAAACACTAAGGATTTCAGCGATAGCGAAAGAACTTGCAAAGACAAAAGACGTTATAGACATGAGTGTCGGTGAACCAGATTTTAAAACTCCTAAACACATAGTAGAATCAGCAATAAAGGCTATGAATGAAGGAAAAACACATTACACACCAACTAGGGGAATTCCAGAACTCCTAGAGGCAATTGCAGAAAAAGTAAGAAAAGAAAATGGCATAGATGCTACAGCAGACAACGTGATAGTTACTCCCGGAGCAAAACACGCTATTTACGAAGCTATCATGAGTTTAGTAGATGAAGGAGAAGAGGTTATTCTGCTCGATCCAGCGTGGGTCAGCTTTAAAGCATGTGTTTTATTAGCTGGAGGAAAGCCAGTATTTGTTCCACATAGCGACGATTTCAGCTCAGCACCGATCGAAGACTACATAACAAATAAAACGAAGATGATCGTAGTAAATTCGCCTAACAACCCATTAGGGGTAGTTTATTCAAAAGATTTTGTAAAGAAAGTCGTGGACTTAGCAATTGACTACGACCTATTCATTTTATCGGATGAAATATATGAAAAAATAATATATGAAAAGAAACATATAAGCATTGCATCTCTTGACAATGCATTTGAGAGAACGATAACGATAAACGGATTTTCTAAGACTTATGCAATGACTGGGTGGAGATTAGGCTATGCTATTGCTCCCAAATGGATTATAGACGAGATGAACAAGATACAATCGCATTCAGTAAGTCATCCAACATCGTTTGTTCAATATGCTGGAATCTCCGCCTTAAAGGGAGATCAGAGCTTTGTAAAAGAGATGGTTTCGGAGTTCAAGCGAAGAAGAGATTTAATCGTTAAAAAGTTAGAAGAGTTAGGAATAGAATTTGCAAAGCCAGATGGAGCTTTTTACATATTCATGAACGTTGAAAGGGATAGCAATGAATTCTGCGAAGAATTCCTAAAAAAGGAGTATGTAGCATTAACTCCTGGTTCAGCATTCGGAAACACTTACAAAACTTGGGTAAGGGTAAGCTATGCTGTTGCAACAGATAAAGTAGTTGAATTTTTAAACAGACTTGAGAGATTCCTTAGCTAATTTCATGAGTTCTAATGTCCTT
>CAZFII010000257.1:0-1690 GCA_964518925.1 uncultured archaeon | reverse complement strand
TGAAACTTTAGCATGGCTTTTCCATCAAAATAGTAACATCCGATCCTGAAAGATATATTATTAGCTAAACATCCTCTTGGGTGCATAAGGCTGCTAAGAGTTTGATTATCCGTTATGGATAATCACCATTCTCAGGATATGATTATCCATAGTGGTTAATCATATTATCGTTTATGGAATCTATCAGCCCTTACGAATGAGGTACCAGTTCCCTGAAGCTTCCTAATAATCTCCTGTGCTTCTCTCGGCTTAAACGCTACTTCCACTATTTCTAAATTCCCTAACTTATTTACCCATCCACATACTGGACACTTCTTAACTCCAATTCTTTCATCCATGCAGAGGTATCTACCACATCTCTTACACCTGAATATGAAATACATATAATAGCGTTTGCATATTAGAATTTAAATATTTAGTATGCATCAGTAGCTTGAATATTTTCGTTATCTATAAAAACAACTTGATTATCTGTAGTAGATAATCAGCTTCGACTTTGAATAACCACTACGGATAATTAAATTTGAATTAGCAGCGTTGCCATCATTCAATCTAAGCCCGTTGCGGACATGACGTTATTCTGAATCCTGATTTTCCTTTCTGAACTTTCACAGAGGCGGTCAGTTCTTAGCAAGGATTTGCAACTTAGGTTTTTCTGCTCCGCATCGCTGAAAGAGATAAAAACTAAAGGAAATGAAATTTAAAAACCGCTTAAAAATTTTAAGCGGGCAACGAGGGTTTTACGACTTAAACGTTTTTAACTCCAAAGTCCGCAACGAGGAGCGGTTTTTATCCAAAATAAAAAGCAAATCCACGCCCTACAAAATCTGGATAAAGTTCTATTTGTAGAAACCGATAGCAAGAAGTTGTTGCTTACGCTTTAGCTGGAGAACTCGATACATAAAAAACTCAATCGACTAACTTTAAAAACTCGGAATAAACTTCAGCACTTAATCTGAAACCCTTTTTGATCATCTCGTTAACTTTTTCTATGGCAGTTCTTTTATCTATTTTACCCTTTCTCAGCATTAAGAAAATAAGATAGAGAGTTCCATGAACTCTTACACCTAATATCTCTCCTACCTCTCTTGCTATACTGTCATCGGTTATTGCAATTCCATTCTTCTCTTTTGCCAACGATAAAACTTCCATCTCGCCTTTATGTAGCTCTCTAATCTCTTTTAGCCAATTAAACGGTTCAACTTTAACGACTTTAAAAACACCCTTGTTTATTAGCTCATCAACTATAAAAGCATCGATCTCTCCCCTCTCTTTTCCCTTAACGACAACTTCAAAATACACCGTCTCCGGAATTAACTTTTCTCCTTTGAGTTCTTCAAATACCCAACTCAAATTTACCTTACTTAAATAAATCAACGGCATTGAATTGAATATCCATATCACTTCATAGCCTCCTCAAAATCTTTCCTTAAATCTTCAATAGTTATGTTTAGTGATATTCCCCTTTCTTTGATCAGTTCAATCATGTCTCTAATTGATATTTCAGCAATCTCAGCCGCTTTCGCTAATGAGACTTTTCTCTCAATGTATAGGTTTAAAGCTAATCTTTTGAGTTCCTCGTTGAGACCCTTCTCCAATGCCCTTCTAACTATTGACGACTTATCGACTTTTTCAAATTCCATAAGCTTCCTAATCTTCCTTTCCATGTCCGGAGAAGGTCTAACAGAAA
>CAZFII010000256.1:0-1701 GCA_964518925.1 uncultured archaeon | reverse complement strand
AGAATACAGAGCCCCAGAAATCTTCTAAAGATTTTTAATTTTATCTCTAATCTTTGCACTGTGTTAACTTATATATTCAATATTTTAAAGCTTGCGCCCTTAAGTTAACATGCCCAATCTTTGATTTTTTAGATTTTCAAGTTTAATATTTGGTTGTGACACCATACTTTAGACGATTTAAATACTTCATCAACTGTTGTATCGGTTGTGTCCACTTAAAGCGTAAAAGCTTATATATCCAATATTTATGCTTTTCGCACAAAGTGGACACATCCTTTTTTACATGTCCAAAAAATCTTTTATCTTCTCTCTAAGTTTTACGACTTCACCAATTACTATAACAGCTGGCGGATTAACGTTCTCTCTCTCAGCGATATCTGCAATTTCGGCTAACCTTCCAGTAATTACTCTCTGCTCATTTGTAAACCCCTTCTCTATTATCGCTACTGGTGTATTTGGATCTTTGCCATATTTTAATAATTTCTCGCAATTCTCTCTTAAAGTCTTTACACCCATCAATATCACTATAGTTGCGTTTAATTTAGCCAATGCTTCCCAATTAAGCCTCTTCTTCTTTTCCCTTCCAGTCATTATTACAATAGCTGGATCGTAGTCTCTATGCGTTATGGGAATTCCCGCAATTGCAGGAACTGCTATTGCAGATGAAATACCGGGAATTACTTCAAACTGTATTCCGTTTTCGGCGAGATATTCTACTTCTTCTCCGCCTCTTCCAAATACAAATGGATCTCCACCTTTTAACCTCACTACGGTTTTGCCTTGTCTTGCCAACTTTACAAGCAACTCGTTTATTTCCTCTTGCTCCTTTCTGTGCATTCCAGCTCTCTTACCAACGTTTATAAGCTCGACGTTTAAAGTCTTTATAAATTCTTTCACATCGTCACTGATTAGTTCGTCATATAGGATTACATCTGCTTTTTTTAGAACTTCCATCGCTTTTAAAGTTAAAAGCTCTAATCCACCGACTCCCGCCCCGACTATGTATACTTTCCCCTTCATTTTACAGCTTTTAGCAGTATTAGTTTTTAAGATTTGAGAAATGTTTTTGTTGACATTTTTCAATTGTTGTGATGAATATGGAGGCTGAGGAGATATATATCGGTGGCGAGGCAGAAGTTAGGATTTACAGAGATTTCGTTGTTAAGAAGAGAAAACCTAAGAGGTACAGAATAAAGGAGCTTGACGATGTTTTGAGATTTAAGAGGACTAAAAACGAAGCGAAGATAATATCACAGGCGAGAAGAATAGGTGTTCCAACGCCGATAGTCTTAGACGTAAAAGAAGACACAATAGTCATGGAAAGGATAAAAGGAGTTCCCGTAAAGTTCTGTATGAGCGAAGAAATAAGCAGAGAAATCGGGAGACTAGTTGCAAAGATGCATTCGGCAAACATTGTCCATGGTGATATTACGCCTATGAATCTAATTTTAAAAAATAATAGGATATATTTCGTGGATTTTGGATTAGCGTTCATAGATAACAGAATTGAACCTATGGGAGTTGATGTTCACGTTTACTTTGAATCTCTGAAAGCTTCTTTTGAAAATTGGGAAAAGCTAAGAGATGCCTTTATTCAAGGATATTTAGAAGCTGGGGGAAAAATTGAAGTAATAGAAAGAGCTAAAGAAATAGAAGAGAGAGGCAGATATATAGAAAGAAGAATGACTTAAATTAATTTTA
>CAZFII010000255.1:555-1708 GCA_964518925.1 uncultured archaeon | reverse complement strand
TTCGGCTCTCCGTCTTCGTCTACTGGTTCACCTTCCCAAATCAGCGCAACTTTGTTCTTCCTACCCTGCTCAATCTGCCAGTCGGTGCAAAGGTAAGCGAGGTTCGTTTCAGCTCCTACAAACCAACGATAGAAGGGTGGATTGCTGTCATCGAGAACCTTCTCCCATTTCTTGAACCATGGCAATTCATTCGCCCACTTTTCCCACCACTTTTCTATTGACTCCTTATCCTTCGTTATATTCTCAGCCCATTTTTTGTAATCTTCAATGTCCCAGACTTCGTTCTTCCAGCTCGGTGGAACTATATACGTTTCAAATTCCTCATATATTTTTTCCTTATCTGCCATAAAGCTTCACCTCCTATTTATTATAGATATCTATTAACTAATTATGTAAAAACGGATTTTAAAATTTTTTATCATTATGTGGGTACATCTATTATTTTATCTTCATTATATTAACTTTTAACAAAATCTTGATAAACAGCCTTGTTACAGCTGTTTCAATCAGAGATTAGAGAATTTCATCTCTGAACCAATTAATTAAAGCTCTAAAGAACCTTTTGCGAATCCCTCTTCATGACTTATCCTTATCTAAGATTCCTAATTCTTGTTTTGTAATCTCTCGTTTTTTGAGGTTTAACAATGGGGAGACTACCTCTATCTACAACGATATTCAGATTGTAAGTTGCGTCGTCATAGAAGTTACATTCAGTTAATCTTTCGATTGCTATACAAATCAACAGAGCCTTAAAATTGGATTAACTATTTTTCTCCGTGTGTAGACCTTTCCTTACAGAACAGGGTGATCGATTCTTAGCTTCTTAGCTCATACCTTCATTAATGGAATCAAAGACTTTTCAGAACAAATTCTATGCCATCATCCTACTTCTTCAGCTTGTCGTTTCGTTTTAGCCAGTTCAAAGAACAATGAACTTCAGACTTTGTTGATTGGAGTTATTCATTTCTTGCTAAAGCCTTATTAGTATTATTTCGATAAAAGCTCATATTTTTCATTCATTCTATTTATTGAGATTATTTTATTCTTGATCTTGATTTAGAGTAAAATAATAATAACGTCACATTGAATTAGTTGTTAATTCGTAATATAGAGCTGAAGAATAATAATCGGATTGCATGTTGAATGTACACCA
>CAZFII010000255.1:0-545 GCA_964518925.1 uncultured archaeon | reverse complement strand
CAGCACAAGGCTCCTTTAGCATTCAATGACATCTATCTATTTTTCATTCTCTTCAAGAACACATCAGCTTCTCTATTCGGTTGTTGTGCCATGAAATCTGTTCTCTCCTCAAGTTAGTTTAAGAAAACCTTGAGGGTTTTTCTCTCAGGAGCTTTCACGGGAAGCAGTATTCTGCCTATCCTAAACTCCCTCTAAGGGCTTTTGGTTCTTTGAAAACAAATGTTCGTTACTTAAATCGAAAACAGACATGTCTACTTAGTGTAGATACAATCTTAGGTAGATTGTAATATAAATAGCTTAGAGAATAGATTTCAGTTTTTAACTGGATTTTTAGCTATGGTAGAACAGAAGAACAGTTTAACTCTTTGTTTAAATACCAATTCAACTAAGCTACGCTTTCCGAAACTTTTCGTGCTCTAATTCCAGATTAAGGCTTTATAAGCCAAGGAGCTTTATCTATAATGAATTTTGTTCTCGCAATATTTTAGCACTTCTTTGATGAAAGACTTAGTTACGAGCCAATTTCTTGTTGTATAAACTTTCAT
>CAZFII010000254.1:0-1716 GCA_964518925.1 uncultured archaeon | reverse complement strand
TGACACCACATTGTGGATGATTTAAATACTTCATCAACAATATTGCATCACCACCATTTAAACCTTAATTCTGGGACTGTATATCTTATCTACCTCTTTTAGTCTTCTTCTGTTTAAAAGGTGTATATTTACTCTCGAATCATCTGTAAGAGTTTTAACTATCCTGCTGTAGAATTCGAAATCGATCTTATCTGGTATTCCGTCCGAAACGATTAGTATATCCAAATCGGAGGAGAGTTTGTGTTCACCTTTCGCAAAACTTCCGATGATGAACACTTCGCAGTCTTCGAACATTTTCTTAGCTTTTTCAGCTATATCCTTAGCTATTTTGAAGGCTTTTTCGAAAAATTCTCTATTCCTTTCAAGAATTTCGTAGTATTCTTTCACTTCAACCACCTTACGAAATCCTCAGCCAACTTTAGGGATTTTTTAGCAACGTTTTCGCTGTACTCTACATCCAGATATCTTGCAGCTATATACGATAACTCTATATCTCTAAGCAAGTCCAAATTCTCTCGATAATATTTAATTAGATTTTCGTCCTTTGTTAATTCGAATAGCATCTTGAGACTATGCGTTTTCGGAAAATCTCCGTATTTCTTGTAGAGAATGTATTTCAATGCTAATTGAAAGAATTGTTCGACAAAAAACATCGTTAAATTGTAATCTTTCTTGTCGAAAGCTTCTTTGGCTTCGCTTAGGAATTTTAACGCATTCTTTTTCAGAAATTCCACGCTAAACACCTCTGTAAACCCTTTTCAGCTCTTCAACAGCGACATCCCAAGTTAGCAGATTAACTCCTTCTACACTAACTCCGCTCACTTCTTTTATTAGATTTACGAGCTTTTTAATGCATATCGGATAATCAATTCCAAAAACGTTTCTGTTGTCAATCCACTCACTCAAAGCTGATGTGTTCGCAACGATACAGGGTGTTTTGCAGGCTAAAGCCTCTGCAACAACCAAACCGTAAGCCTCGTGCTTAGATAACAAAACCAACACATCCGCTTTGGCATATCTCTCGATCAACTCTTCTCTACTCAAATCCTGATAAAACCTAATTCTGTCGATAACACCCAAATTCCTTGCAAGTTTAACGATCTTAGATTTATAGCTACCTTTTCCCACAATCTCAAGAATATAATTCTCTGGCAAACACTTCAAAGCTTTAACGACATAATCTAAGCCTTTATATTTCTCAATTCTCCCGACGTAAAGGATCGTCTTAATAGTTCTATCCTTTCGCTTTTTAATCTTCTCAACATTCTTAAATTCTTCAAGATTAATACCGTTGGGAATTACGAAGAGCTTGGATGAATTTACATCAAAGTTTTTTAAAATCAATCTTCTCTCAAAGTTGGAAACACATATCACAGCATCGGATTTTTCGAAAATTATCCTTCCAAAAATCTTATACGGTTTGTGCAGTAAATCTCTAATGAAGCTGTGCCCTCTTCCATGGTAATGCGGTGTAAAAATCATTTTATTTCTGCTCTTGGTCAAAGCTGTAAATAAAGCTGGAAAAGCGTGGTAGTTGTGTGCATGGATTATATCGTAATCGGAGCTACGTCTTTTTAAGAATCTGTACATCTCTAAAGAGAAGTAGTATGAATTTGATGGAGCTATGGATTTAAATCTCCTAACGGTAATACCATCGATCTTCTCAACTTTAGGATATTTACCCGTTGGATCTGTAGTCAAAACTTCAACCTCGAA
>CAZFII010000253.1:0-1725 GCA_964518925.1 uncultured archaeon | reverse complement strand
TCAAATGAGAGAGCATTTCTTTTCTCTGGTCTATTTAGTGTTATGTAACCTATTTTTCCATCTTCAGAATAGATCAAATTTTTTAGATTCATGTAGTAAAAACTTTATGAAAAGTTTTAAACTTTACTTAACTTGCAATCTTGATCAATTTGAGATTAGTAATGGCTTTACTTGGAATTTAAAAAGGATGGAACTAGTGGATGTATCTACTCAGTGCGAAAAGCGTATATATTTTTAATATTTAAAGCTTGAGTCCTTAAGTTAACACGTCCGAGCTAGTAATCGCAAGGGATGTATTGAAAAACTTGAGAACTAAAAAGCTTATGCAAGTGATACGAATAAACATATTTTTTAATGAACCTAAGTATTGGAAGAATTAGAAAACTGTAAATAGTCGATTTAGTACTTGAAGTTCATGGATCTATTGGTCACGGTTGGACTTCTAATAGTTTTACTGTTAGTTTTGATTTTACCATTCAAAGTTAGAATTATTGAAGAGAATCTAGAACCTTTTTTCTTAATAATGGGTATCATAGCAGTCAGTATAAGTGGTTTATGGAGTAAAGAATTGATTATTGAAGCTATCGAAACACCTCTAAAGATTTCCGAGTTTATGGGCATTCCTATTGGTATATTTCAGGTTGTTTTGGTTGTTGGTTTAATTGTCCACTTTTTCAATAAGCCGATATACTCTTTCTTAGTTAAGCTTTTAAGAAAGTTGGGAGTTAGATTTTTTGCGTTTATAGTTATAGTCGTCTTCGGACTTGTATCGAGTATAATATCTGTTATAGTCGCAGCTGTGATGTTAGCTGAGATAGCGTTAGTAATGCCACTTGAAAGGAATAAAAAGATCGAGTTTGTAGTTATTGCGTGTTTTTCCATAGGATTAGGTGCTGCATTAACGCCAGTTGGTGAGCCCTTATCAACAATAGCTATAAAAAAGCTGAGCGTTCCACCTTACAACGCAGATTTCTTCTTCTTGGTACGTCTACTCGGTAAATATATCATACCTACTATAATCGTATTGGGAGTTTACGGTGCTTTAAGAGTTGGCGGGACGTCGTATGAGATCGTTGAGATTCCAGAATACACGGAAAGCCTTAGAACTGTTATCATTAGGGCTATAAGGGTTTACATATTCATATCTGCATTAGTTCTACTTGGTGAGGGTTTTACTCCGATAATAGACTGGTACATCTCAAAGATCCCCGCTGAAATAATATACTGGGTGAATATGATCTCAGCGATATTAGACAACGCAACTCTTACAGCAGCGGAAATAGGGCCTCAATTGAGCATTACGCAAATCAAGGGAGCGTTAATGGGTTTGATAATATCTGGCGGAATGCTAATTCCCGGAAATATTCCAAACATAGTATCTGCTGGTAGGTTGAGAATTAAAAGTGGAGAGTGGGCAAGGATAGGAGTTCCGATGGGATTGATATTGATGGTTGTATTTTTCATCGTGATCTATGTTTTACATGTTTGATCTCTAGGTGGTGATGCAACACTGTTGATGAAGAATTTAAATTGGCTACAATGTGGTGTCACGACCGATCCGCTCTCTCCTCAAGGTGGTTTAAGGAATATTCAACTACCTTGAGGAGTTCACCCTTTCGGGAGCTTTCGCGGGGAACGGAGAGTGAATAAACCCCACATCTCGCCCTTCGAGGGCTTTCGGGTATTTAAGGTTAAATGTTCCTTGTTGCATTTAAATGTTACTTA
>CAZFII010000252.1:0-1730 GCA_964518925.1 uncultured archaeon | reverse complement strand
AGATAAAAATAAATTTATACTAATTGAAAGAGAATGGTGATCATCATGAAAGAAAAAGAAGAGTTTAAAGAAGTGTCAAAGGCCTTTGTGTATGAACATAGGAAAAGAAAGGAAAGTGAACAAAAAGAGGTAAAACCTAAGCAAGAAAAGGTTAAAGTTGAACAAAAATATTGTGTCAAACCTTTAATCGTGCAACAGGTTTTAATTCGTAAGCCTTTTGAGATTAGATTAAAAGCACTTGATAAGACTTTACCTTCAATAAGGTCAGATAAGATAAGTCCAAAAATCCCAAAAACAATTCTCTTAACACCACCGAGTATAAGACTAAAGAAATTGAAAAAGGAGCTACACTCTAAAGAGCGAGAAATAAATATATTAATCCCGAAATCTATAAAACTTGATAAAGTTGAGCTAAAATTGAGAGCTCTTAATACGTCAATAGAAACATCAAAATCAGAAGAAATCGTTGAAACTTCAACGGAATCATCAAATGAATTAAATATACACGAATTTTCACCATCTAATTTAACAAAATCAGTCGAACTTGGTGCAACAAAATCAAAAGAGTATGAGCTTGAAGAAATAGACTTTATAGAATTTTTACTCGGAAAAGGTAGCAGTAAAATCTTAAGCGGAAAACCTTTCTGCATAATAGTCGAAACGCATCCAGATAAATACGAATACATTGTTGCAACTATTTGCAGAGAGATTTATAGAGAGAAGAGAGGAAGAAATCCACCACAGCCAATACTTGTAAAAACTGTAGAAGATTTTGATTTCGAATTTAGAGCAGACATATCAGATCAGATAATAATCGTAGAGAATGCCAAATATTCTGAAGTTCTAAAAAGAGTTCTATCAAAATTACCGTTCAGTAGCTTAGGGTTTTTGATATTGGTTACAGATAAACCCGAAGAGCTTGAAGTTATGATTAAAAAGAATATTCCAACTGCTGAAGAATTTCTGGTAAGAGTTGAGCCGACAAAGATCGATGAAAAAGTCAAAAACAAAATTATCGAATTTGTAAAAGGTTCTAAGCTCTTTAAGAGTTACAGTTTTGGAGAAGATTTTATGAAAGCCGTAAATGACTTCGAAAAGCGTTTAATGGAATATTTGAATTTTAGCAAAGCTCCAAAAGAGCTTAAAGTTGTTTGGCACAAACTTGTAGCAAAATCACCAGATGATTCAGAGCAGGCAAGCGAAGAACATTCAGCAATGAAATCCTTTGTCTGGCAATACCTCTGGAGAAAATATAGTAAAGTCCCACACTTAGAAGATGAGAGAGGAGTGGATGTTAGCATCTATAACGAAAACTATGAAATAGAAACGTTCTTTGGTTGTGGCGAACCAATAGCAAAGCTTACAGAGAAGATGAAAAAGAAGTTTACACGAAACGATAAAATCGTATTTGTTTTAAGAAACATCAGCATACTTATTCATGCAAAAGACCTTAAAACATTCAGAAAAACTTGGAGAGATCTTGGCTATGATGTCGAAATCGTTGGAATAAACTTTGATAAAAGAAATTTAATTCCTATCTTATAAACTTTATACTTTATCAATCGTGTTAATTAAGGGCGCAAGCTTTAAATATTGAATATTTATGCTTTCCGCACTAAGTTGACACATCCACTTTATCAAAAAGAAATCATTTTGTCCAATTTTGGATCGATATATCTTTCGTTAAGTTCCGTTTTATTAGCTTAGCATTGAGTAATAAGGGTCAGTAT
>CAZFII010000251.1:0-1748 GCA_964518925.1 uncultured archaeon | reverse complement strand
AAAAACAACGGTCTTCAAGCGATAGTTATGGAAGATAAAGATTTTCACAAAGTTCCGGTAAATGTTGTTAATGAATAAGTTTTTCCAGATCTTTTAAGTCTAAGATTTTTAACCCATCTACCTTTCCTTTAACTCTCTTAGCAATGAGCATATAATGATATTCGTAACCTTTCAAGTCGACAAGTTCAGACTTCTTTTCTAGATCTTTCAAGATCTTTTTTACATTTCTCAAGCTTAAGTCGCCCCACTTAACCTCAACGAATAAAGCTTTTTTCTCCTTATCGTTTAAAGCAATCCAATCGATCTCCTCTTGCTTATACCACCACTTACCAATTTTAGTAAATCTAAATGGTAGCAAGTCCATAGCATTAAGTCTGATCAAAAACGACTTCGCAAGCTTTTCAAATGTAAAGCCTAAGTAATGATTGAAATTTGTTCTGAAGTCTTCTATAGCTCTATCAGCTTCAAAGCTCTCGATCTCCTCCTTATGTGGTGAAACGAACCTAAACCAGAATCTAAAGTACTCATCGTCGATTAGGTAGATACCTTTTTTGCTTCTCTTCTTTTCGGTTATTGGAACTTCCCTTTTTACGATACCCAAGTTAGAGAGAACGCTCAGGTAAAACGGCAAATCCTTGGATTCAATGCCAGTATAGTTGGAGATTTCGCTAAGTCTGGTATTTCCCAAACTTATAGCTTCCAAGATCAAGCTATAAGTGTGCGGACTCCTCAGCTCCTCTGACAGCAAGATGTATGCCTCGTTATACAAGAACGAATCAGCGTTGAAGAAGTTTTTTATAATTTCATTCTCTATGTCTCTTCCTTCGAAAAATTCCATATACTTCGGAATGCCGTTTGTAGTTCCGTATATCTTAACGATTTTTTCGAGGTCACTTCCAAACCATTCGACAAGACCATCGATGTCGAACGGTTTAATCTTCATGATTTTTTTAGCCCTTCCATATAATGGGCTTTTATAAGACAAGATATCTCTCTCAATCATTCCAACGCTCGAACCGCATAAAATTAACATAAGGTTTGAATTTGATAGGACTTCATCCACCACTATTTGGAACTCCGATACCACGGTTTTGTCGCTCTCTATTAAATACGGAAACTCGTCTATCGCAACTATCAATCCATCAAACTGTTTTAGAAACTTAAACGCATCTATAAAGCTTTCAAATCTTACTCTTGGCAAATTGAACTTCCCAGCAATAAGGTCAGAAAATCTCGTTAAATCTTTTTGAATCCCTCTCTGAGAGCAAAGAAAGTAAATACCAACTTTATTTTCCATAAACTTCTTTATCAATGCCGTTTTACCAACCCTTCTCCTTCCATAAACTACGACCAATTTAAACCCTAAACTTTTATACGTTTCTTCAAGAGATTCCAGCTCTCTTACTCTATTGACAAAAATTCGAGTCATGACTATAATAGTCTTGACTATACTATTTAAGATTTTAGTCCATATCTTCAGCGATACGCTTAGTCTATGATGTGGAACTCACTGCATAAATGATTAAAATCGCAGTTCCTGCATGATTTGGATTTTGAGGGCTTTGGATCCTTTCCATTCAAAATCTCGTAGCAATTTCGAACAGCTTTTTCAACGAATGTCCTACTTTCGTCCGTAATATCGATTTTAACTATACTATCTGACTCCGTCAAAAATATATAGCTTCTCTTAACTGGCTTACCAATTGAATCCTCAAGCAGAATTCCGTATAAGACTGCTGAGTACTTCC
>CAZFII010000250.1:0-1804 GCA_964518925.1 uncultured archaeon | reverse complement strand
CCAAACTCGTAGGGATATTACTTCTGTAATAACTATTTACTAATTTTAATAATCCTTTTATACGTTTATTACGATTGAGAGTTATGAAAGAGAAACTCATGAGCGCTGAAGAAGCCGTAGAATTAATTCCAGATGGTTGTAGTATAACTTTTAGTGGAGTCTCAATGGTCAGAAAACCAATGGGTATTATTGCTAAGATAATCAAAGCTAAGAAAAAGGATTTATACGTAATCGATAGAGAACCGGGAATGGATTTTGATATACTAATAGCGTCTGGATGTGTAAAAAAAGCCAGAGCTGCCATGGTTGGCTTTGAGCTATTTGGATTAGCACCAAATTTCAGAAAAGCTGTCGAACAAGGTACTATAGAGTTCATAGAAGACACATGCGGCGCCATAACAAATGCTTTTAGGGCTGGATCTCAAGGAATGCCATTCGTCCCAGTTAAGGGAATTATTGGAACAGATTTAGTAGATTTACACTTAAAACTTGGAAACTGGAAAATAATAGACGATCCGTTTAATGGCGGAAAAATACTAGTGGTAAAAGCGATAAATCCAGATGTTGCAATCATTCACGTTCAAAAAGCAGATAAATATGGAAACTCCAGTATTGAGGGTTGCAGGTTTGAAGATGTTTATAAAGCTAAATCGGCTAAGACTTTGATAATATCTGCTGAAGAAATTGTTCCAACAGAATACTTCAAGCAAAATCCTGAAAGAAATACTATTCCATACTTCTACGTCGATGCAGTTGTTCACATGCCTAAGGGAGCTTACCCAACGTCTTGTCCAAATTACTACGAAGTTGATTACGAAGAGATAAGGAGATACGTTAAGATGAGTAGAGAGGGTAAAGTTAAGGAGTATATTGAAGAATTCATTAAGAGGTGGTAATATGCACGTTGCAGATGTTATGATTAAAGCTATGGCAATGCAAATTGAAGATGGAGATATATTCTTGCACGGTTTAGCTTCTCCAATGCCCGCTCTAGCTATGCACCTTGCAAAACTAACACATGCACCGAATTCCGTGTATCTATCTGTTGCTGAGGGATTAGATCCAAATCCAGATGAGTACAAACTTTATCCATGTTCAGCAGATTTTAGGCATGCAAACGGCTGTATTGGGATAGTTGAGCTTTTGGAAGCTTTTGATCTAGCTTCAAAAGGCATGCTTACTGGAATGTTTCTCGGTGGAGCACAAATAGACAAATTCGCAAACATAAACCTTACGTGTATCGGTAGTTATGAGAAACCAAAGGTAAAACTTCCAGGAGGAGCAGCAACAGCCTTCTTAACACCCCTTGTGAAAAAACTGATAATATGGACTACTAACCACTCAAAGAGAGTTTTTGTCGAAAAAGTAGACTTCAAAACTGGTATAGGATTCGAAAAGAGGAAGAAAGTGGTAGTAATTACTGATAAAGCCGTATTTGAAGCAACAGAAAGAGGTTTAAAGCTTTTAAGTGTTCACCCCGGAGTTAGCGTTGAAGAAGTTGTAAGCAATATGTCTTTTGAACCCATAATTGAAGAATACACAACTACACCAGCCCCTTCTGATGAAGAGTTAAAAATCCTTGAAAAACTCGATCCAGATGGGGTAAGGTACTCCGAGTTTAAAAAGTAAATTTTATTTTAAAATTTTAAAGATGTTTACAACGTTGTTGATTTACGACTTGTCTGATTCGATTAGATGCTATAAAAGCAATGGCAGTGTTATACGTAAGGGATTGTATAGTACCGATTCATGAGGCACTAAGACCATGGGATGTGTCCACTTAAAGGGCAAAAGCTTACATATC
>CAZFII010000249.1:0-1867 GCA_964518925.1 uncultured archaeon | reverse complement strand
CAGCCAAACAAAAATAGTAGTATTAAGACTGCTATCAAAAATTTAAGCTTCATGCTCCATCACCCCAGTACTATCTCAGTGTATTGGCTAATCTGCATTATATCGCTCATAGGCTTAGAGGGAGTAGGCTTAACTCTGTAAATACCTGAACCGTTGATTTTTAAAACTCCGTTACCTTTTATGAATACCTTGAAATTACCGTTTATATCCACTGAGATGTTTTTCCCTCTTATTACAGCTTTTCCCTTACCAGTGAGTACTGTGGTGTTATCTTTAATACTCTTAGTAAAACCAACTGCTTTAACTACTGCATTCGAAGCTGTAATAGTTGCATCTCCTTTTACAACGATCACAGCAGAACCTTTGAAGTTTACACTTCCGTTAATGTCTACAAAAGCTTCACCAGTCTCATAACCGAAGAACAAATGACCTTTTAATCGTACGATTTCCTTTATCTTCATAAAGGCTAGTTTTAGATATTTAATGGCATCTTCGATTGATATCCTTGCATCGAGCATTTTGTCATCGTTTAATAGTTTCGTTGCATCTTCAACCTTTTCTCTCGCTTTTTGAATGTAATGTCTGTAGTCTTCAATTAGTTTTTTTGACTCTGTTTTATTTGCTATGATCTCTAATTTGAGTTCGAGGTTCTCAGCTTTCTCTATTACATTCTCAATTCTTTGAATTGCAAAGCTTAAAGCGATCTCTCTAATGTCTTTCCTTATATCCATCCAAGCGTTTCTTATTTTTTTCAGATCTTCTTGAGTCTTTGAAGTGTTGACTTCCTCCTTTAAGGTTGTTATTTTTTCTATTGTTTTGTCGATCTTTTCAGCGAGATCTCCATTCGTCTTAGCTTTTATCATCTCAAGCCATTTTTCAACTGAATTTAGTCCAGCTAAGATCATTTGCTTTTTTACAGTGAAATTCTTTGGATTTTTAGCATGTATTCTTTTGTATTTATTCAACCAAATCTCGTATTTCTTTTTAGCATTCTCAAAGGCTTTTTCACGCATTTTTTCTCTGAGTGTTTCACTTGTTATCTTATTGTTTTTTATGTTTTTTATTTTTACCTTGCTATTGTTAATTTTATTTAGGTGTTTTGTCTTCTCAATGTTGTTAAGTGGATGCTTACCGCTAATTGCATATGCGTTTGCCGATGCTATCATTATAGCTATGAACAACACAATTACAGCTTTCAGCTTCATATTCTATTTTTTTGGACTTTGGTAAATATAAAGATACTTTTAACAATGTAACAATAGAAAACCTAAAATCGTTCAAAAAGCTTTACAAAGCTTTATAAAACTTTACTTCTCTTTTAAAAATACTATGTTACCCCTTCCCTTCTTGACTTTTTCAATTAACCCCCTTCTTTCGAGATCTGCTAATATTAAACTAAGTTTTGCCTCACTATAACCTAATTTTTTACGCAAATCCCTTTGTGTTATTCTTCCTCCCTCTTTTCTTATTGCTTCTAAAACTTTCATGAGATCTTCTGGTAGATCTTCCCTATACTTTTTACGCTTAATCTTCAAAGCCGTAAAAGCGATGGTAATACTGCATATCGCAACGGTAATCAAGTATAACACTATAGGATTTTCGTTCTCTTCAAAAAGTTCTGGAGGCTCAGATATTTCAAGACATGGAAATAAGATTATATCATATCGAGTTTTTCCTCTAACGGTAACGTTTTCTACAGCAATTAGGTCTTTCCATTTAGCTATAATTGTATAAGTTCCGTTCTCGACTTCGAATAAATAGCTGCCATTTTCTGACACCATTCTTTGGACTTTATCGTCTTTTATCGTTACAATCGCTCCTTTCACGATTTCGAGGGTGTCCCATTTGTATACGTTTCCGTATATAA
>CAZFII010000248.1:0-1876 GCA_964518925.1 uncultured archaeon | reverse complement strand
TAAATTAGCTTAATAGCAAGTTGAACGATTAGCAATGCATGACTAACATCTAAACAAGTGTGGTGAATTGTTGATGAAGAATTTAAATTATCCACAATGTGGTGTTACGACTGTTTAAAGTACATCGGAAAAATGTGTTGATGATTTATAAATCCTTTAAATAAATACTCCTAATAGTGAACATTTATGTACTACTAATACACTTTTATTTAGTGCAGGATGTCAAAGTATACGGTCGTGATACATTGAGGATAATTTAAATATTTCACCAACAATAATGTTGCATAACTACCAAATACACTTATTTTAAAAATTTTTATTGTATATCTAAAAACAAATTTTAAAATTACATAGAACTGCAGTGTTATATACCAAAAATAATCAAGCCTATACATGGAATTTTACACTGAATCGAGATTTAAAAACTGGATAAAAAAGATTGAAGAAGTCGAAAACGATGTAGACATCTTAAATCTATTCGATCAAATGGTTGAAGACATAGTGATTGCATGTATGAATATAGCAAAAGCCGTTAAAAATAGGGAAATTAAGAAAGAGAACGCAATAAGAGAAATTGAAAAGATACAGAAAATAATTGAAAGTGACACGAAATTTAACAACGATTTAAAAAATATGGCCTATGAGTTCTCGATTGAAAGTATAAAAGCTGTTTTGGCATCATTCAGATACTACCTCGAAGGAAAAACGAGTAAAAAAGACATAAAAACACTTATCTCTGAAGCTTTAAAAAAGGAGAAAAAAGGTGATTTAAATGGAGCCTTTGACGTAATAGCAAGGATTGGTGCAAAAATCTTAAAAGGTGAGAAGATTCACGAATTTGAAGTTCCAGATGACAGTGCCCTTTTGAGTTGGTTAGATGGAATAGATGCAATAAACACGGCGATTAGATTAAATGAGATCGATACTGGTGAATGAAATTTTAAGAGCCGCTAAGAAGGGTTTAGGTTACGAGTTGTATAAAGCTTTGTTGCTGAATTACGGAAAGAGAGGAGAAAAGGCTTACTTTTACGTTAGGGATAGGAGGATAAAAAAGTATAAAGATTTCTTCGTTGTTGTTGGGAGATGGGAATACATAGTTGATGAGTTCTTCTGTACATGTCCTGACTTTCAGATAAATCTCAAGTGTAGAAAGCCGTGTGCTCATATAATAGCTGTAGAAATCGCCAAAATCTTGAAATTGTATGATGAGATAGACGCATACTATGCAGACTTTTTAAATTACGAGATTAGTTGATCTATGTGCGTTTTAACGGCTAAAGAGATAGAAGATAGAATTAAAAATGAAGGACTCATAAGAGATTACATAGACTTAGAAAGGCAACTTCAGCCGAATGGATTTGATTGCACTCTTAAATACGTTGCAAAGATAAAGAACGCTGGAAGAGTAGATTTTGACAACACTGAAAGGGTTATACCCGATATTGAAGTCGTTCCATTCAAAAACGATTGGGTTTTCTTACAGAGAGGAGTATATAGAGTTGTGTTAAACGAAATAATAAAAATGAGTAACGATATTTGTGCTATAGCCTATCCGAGATCCTCTCTGATCAGATGTGGAGCCGATGTACTAACAGCGGTATGGGACGCTGGTTACGAAGGAAGGAGTGAAGTTGCAATAGTAGTTCACAATGAAAAAGGAATATGGCTTAAGAGGAATGCAAGAATCGTTCAACTTGTATTCTTAAAACTCACATCAAAAACATGGAGCTATAAAGGAATTTTTATGGGAGAGAATATTTAAATAGAATATCTAACAATTAAGCCTTTATCTTTCTTTTTGATATCTCTTAGCTCAAGTTCAACTCGTTTTTTGATATGTTCTTTTCAAAATGCTTACGATAAAATAAAAGTTTTT
>CAZFII010000247.1:0-1884 GCA_964518925.1 uncultured archaeon | reverse complement strand
TCAGCTTTTTCACGTTCTCCTCGATAAAACCGGGATCTCTGTAAGCTATTAGAACTGCGGACTGATTTACCTTCATAGTTTTAAACACTCATGTCAAGCACGATTTCCGCAATGTCTGCTGAATAAGCTGCTACCCTCCAAAGGCTGTCGAAAATAGTTTTTAAGTTTAACGCCTCAATAACATTGGATTTAAGAGTAGTCTCATATTTTTTTTGGATTTTGTTTTCAAAGACTTCGTATTCTTCTAGCACCTGTTCAGCCATTTCAACATCTTTTTTGAAAAAAGCCATCATCGCAACTTTAAGCATCTCTTCTACTTCTTCCACAATATTACAAATCCTAGGGAACGAAGCTTGTAAATTTACCAGTGCTTCCGCCATTGAGCTTACGTGGTCAGCTATTCTTTCCAATGTTCTTATGACACTTCTGTAATTAACAATCTCTCTAGCGCTTAAACCTATTTCTTCGCCTTCTATGGCCGTGTTAAGTAATCTTAATGCGAGGAAATGAATCTTGTCGACCTCATTTTCCCTGACCATTATCGAGCTACATATCGCTCGATTAAAGTCATTCAGACAGTTACAGAAATCAGATAGCATGCTAATGCATATCTTAAAGAGTCGCTCAGTAACATTAGCAACGTCAAAGCGCTTTGAATCCAAAAAGACTTCAATCACTATCTCGTTTCCAGTATCCTCCATAATTTCTGCTCCTACAAGCATATCTACTGCAAAGGCAACACTCCTTCTCTGCTCATCCGTGTACGTTTTTACCCTGATCAAATCGTAACCTGCAAGGTAATGAGAGATTATAAGCCTTACAAGCTGGTTGAAGTTTGCATTTCTGCTATCAATCTCAGCAGATTTTTCTTTAACTCGTTGGCTTTTAGGTGAGATTAGGATAACATCTTTTTGAACTTTTAGGTAAACGACATCTCCTTCTTTTAAACCATTTGTAACTATCCATTCCTTTGGTAGTGTCAGTATGTAACTACACTTACCACTTCTGTAGATCTTCCTCACTTCATTTTTACTCATAGTATGGTTACGACTGAATATATACTTATTACTTTTTCTTTTTTGAATATAGAGTAATCTCTGGAAATATATAGACATATATACTTAACAACAATTGTGGCTCAATAAAGATCTTCTTGAAAACATAAACAATATCTTCTCCTCGCATTGTCCGTGATTCTCTTAAATAAATTGATGTGTAACTCTTTACTCTCGCTCTTAGCTTCTCTTGCTCACGTTTGTTCATCGTCAAGGCTCTGATTATCGCTTCTCTCAGTGCACGGACGAACCCTCCAGTTTTTTTCAAATATAATCCAATGCTACGACGATACCGTTGTGGTATATCGCTCCTACATAAACATCTAGCGCTGAGGTCAACATTCTCTAACTTACAATTCAATCTTTAGAGATTCAATTTCTCCTTTAACAGGGCATGATAAATCTCACCCTAAATCACTAAATTTGAATGATGTTAACGGTTTATCTGATAAAAGTGGACGAGAAATGATAGCTATTATCAAAAATCATTGATAAGCTTAAAACAAGAGAAACAATGAAAGCTTTAGCGAGGAATAAGATAAATCAAAGATATCTCATACTGTTAACGATGAGAATAGGTGGTTA
Source organism: uncultured archaeon (assembly GCA_964518925.1). GTDB lineage: Archaea > Halobacteriota > Archaeoglobi > Archaeoglobales > Archaeoglobaceae > CAYWXE01. The sequence continues at coordinate 244 of CAZFII010000247.1, read as the reverse complement.
GAGCTGAGAAAACTCTTAAAGATAGATAAGAAGGTTAGTTATTCATTCATGTCAAAATTTGAATCAAAGCGATTCATAAACTTTGTTTTATCCACTATGAATGTTAATTCGAATAGAATAAGCCATCTCTTCTAATATTGGGCTGGACAGATATAAGTCTTGACGGTAGTGTTACCTTAATGTGTATGAGTTATAGTAATGGATCCAAAGTTTAAGAGAGATTTCGAGTGAATCTAAAGATTTA
>CAZFII010000246.1:0-1891 GCA_964518925.1 uncultured archaeon | reverse complement strand
TTTTGGCTGTAGGGTATCCAGAAGGGCTTTATGATATGGTTAATAATCTTCCTATTGGTAGAGGAGCATTTCTTGCGAGTAAGTATACAATTTGGTTTGATGGAAAGCCATGTTTCCTAGTTGATTCGTATCTTCCTAAAGGTATGAGTGGTAGCCCCGTATTAACAGCAACTGCTGCTTTTAGGAGAGGTATTACCCTGGGTGTTCGACATTATCTCGCAGGCATTTTACGGGGTCCTTTACAGACCCCATATCTAACACAAAGAAGATGGATAGTTGTAGACGATATAGGACTTTATATCGCTTGGTATGCTGATCTGCTTGAGGAAATGCTGAGAAATGGATAATAGACAATACAAAGTTTTTCAAATTATAAGACAATCTCTCTTGGGATCGCACGTAAAAACATCAAACATGGATAGCTTACAAAAATAAAAACAATAAAATTAAATTAATTAAAATTAATTACCAGAAATAGCAACCATACTATTACATACAAATAATTCAAATAATTTTACTTCATGCTTTCCATGTTGTTTAATGAGCTTAGGGAACTTTAGACCTTCAAACTCTTTACAGCATCGATAAACTTCAAGATTTCGGGGACTATCAGTTCTTTGGCACGATGAATTTCAATTCCGATTATCTCACCCTTTTCGTTGTATTCGACCCAGATGTCATCGTCTATATCCTCCATGTCCTTAACCTTATCATCCTTAATCGAAATGTAAAGGATGTTAGCTTCCGGATCAAACCTAACCTTCATACTTCAATCCACCTCCCCCTTTTAACCCTATTTTTTGGCAAATTCAATTTCGAGCTTTTTATCACACTTATCACCTTAAATCCTCCAAATACCTCCTCGAATACGACTATTAACAGCATATTATCTATCTTCTTAACCGCTACGAAGTTTCCTTCCTTCAGATCGTAATAGATGCTGTCGGGATTTCAACGTCCTCTTCTTTGATTTACCCGTCTTTCGAGTTGTTCTCTTGCATGTCTCGTGAAACGTATTTCCATTTACTTTCAAATAGGATAAAAATGTTGCTACCTCTTGATTTCCTCTATTAAGATTGTTGTTCAAAAAGCTATAAGCGATCGTAAACTCTTTCTCTTTTGTCAATTCGAGTGACAAAAACGATTTTTCTGTCGAAATAGATTTTGAACACAATTCTGAAACCTCCAACTCTTACAGCATAGGTATTCTCGATGTCCTTGAGCTTTCGAATGTCAAGAGAGAACGGATCTTCTAACCTTTTGAGAGCTTTAAAAATTCTGATTCTGTCTGTTTTGCTGAGTTTTTTCAAGTCTTTAGTAACACTCTTTTTTATAACAACTTCAAACTTCATCCTCGATTCCAAGTTCCTTTTTCAGTTCGTCAAGGGTAATCGTTTCAAGTTCTCCTTTTTCATAAGCTTCGATATCCTTCTTAATTTCTTCAAGTTCCTCCTTGCTCAATTCATCGAAAAGCTCTTCCTCTATCCTCTTAAGCCTTTTATCCATTTCCTCAAGCTTGTTCTCGATTCTTTTCAAAATCTCGATAACTTCCATACTTTCAAATTTGTAAAGTAGGATAAAAATGTTGCTACCTCTTCAGGAATTTCTCCATCAAGATGTAGATTAAAAGGTAGAAAGGCATCAAAATCCATCTTGGAAACATAACTTTCCCACTATTCCGCCCACTTCCTTAACTTCTCAGCAAACTTTAAGCTTAAAACGTAGCCTTCTTCGGTTTTCTCTATCATTCCAGCTTTGGGCATCTTGTGGATGAGGTAATAAACAACGTTACCGTATTTGTTGGCGAATTCTTGAGGTCTTCTCGGAGTTTTGAGAGCCTTGAGAAGCTCAGGGAAAACTCGTCTCTCCTTCTCTCTGAATTCGAGAAGTT
>CAZFII010000245.1:0-1893 GCA_964518925.1 uncultured archaeon | reverse complement strand
TATTTATTCTCTTTAAGAATACCGGCTTCTTTATCGAAATAATTGAACATCTGGTCAATTTCAATATTTAATTCAAGTTCGGATAACTTTCCAATTTTCTCAAGATAAATCTGCTTGAAAGATTCAAATGCCTCGGCAAAACTATCATAGTCGTATCTATTGAATTCAAAGTACTTTTCAAGAAATCTACGAGAACAGGCGTTCATTACTGGATATTTCTCTATATGGAGCTTTCCAAATAGTTCTCCAAGTATATTTATTAAAATCCCTTTTAAAGCTGGAAATTTCTTAACGCTTTCTGGTCTCCATCTTTCTAAAATCGAGAGAAATTTTTCGGCCCACTCCTTCTTAAATTGTTCTGACTCAGCAACATCAATAATTAGTTCTTTAAGATGGAAAATTTCATCCTGACTACACTTCTTTATAAAGGATGTAAGTATAAGTGCTTGATTTGCCCATATTAATTGATTTTTTCCTCTCTTAAATAGCCTTGCAAGAAGTTTTCTTACTTCTTCAGGTTTTTCTGCATTTTTCAGGTTGTTAATGATAGCTTTTATTTCTTTAATGTTTTTTGACCACCCGCTGTCATTGGTTAAATCAAAATGTTCGCCTTTCATTTCTTTAGATACTGTCTTTTTCCATAATTCCAGCTTTTTATAGAGGTCTTCTTCATTTTTGATTTTTATATTCATAATTTAGCACCTCCCCACATTACTTCCAAGCTACTAAGAAATTATTTATAGAGTCATTCCACTCCTCCCTATATCTATCCCTTAACCCTCTCAACACTTGTTTTAACCTTTCTCTATCCATAATCACCACCTTTTTAAAATGTCATATTCTCTAAACTCTCCCAATCTGTCAGTTCTCCAATCGTAATCTCTTCTAAACCTTGCAATGCAGACTTCACATTCAATGTTATACTCCTTCAAAACTTCAATCTGACGTAATATTGTACTATCAAGCATTATAGTTACAACGATCTTAACGTCATATTTCGGTAACACTTTCCTACAAACTTTTCTGAGCTTTTCCAAATCCTCTCTTTTTATATCATTGTATAGCCAGATTCGATCCTTTTCCCTATTTTTGAAGAATTTCTTTGCGAGAGAAACGAGTTCTTTGTCTTTTAAAACGTAGATTCCGATCATCAGCAGTGCATCTTCGAGCATATGCTCGACAGTCGGAATCCATACGACGATTTCACAGTTTTCTGGCTTACATTCATCTGGGAACCTAAAAATTGGAGTTAAAACCCACCAAGGTTTGTCGTTCTCGTGTAGGATTAAACAATGCGTTGGATAGATACCGTTGTGAAGTGGATCGGGCATTCCAACCATTATAAACGCAATAAACGCATTGGCAGATCCCATTTTCACCACCTCAATTACCAAATTCTACCAGCAATCTTCTTCCTAACCCACACCATCAAGACTAACGTCAATAATCCCGCTACTAAACCGTATATCGGATTGATGCCGTAGCATTCGAACAATCCGATCCAGCTCCCAAGCCATGCCATTAAAAAGAACAATCCGATCCCCAACCTCAGCATGACCTCTCCCATCATTATCAAATTCACGCAAAACCTTGCAAGATACTTTACATCCGCCCATTCGTCTTCGTTTGTCCTCGAATTATGCTTACCCATGCACATCACCCAAAAATTAAGAAATCAGTCGATTCTATTGCTCATAACAAATACTTCTCCGTTAAGCACGCATACAACCCTATTTTTCGGAATTTTAACCCAGTTTTCGTTTGTTAGCCTCTGAGTAGAAATCAAAATCGCTCCACCATATTCCTTCTCCCTTCTCAGCATGAACATTCTTCGGTGGTTGCAGAACGCAAAGAGAGCGTTCGAATCTGAAAGGAGATAGTTAACATCGCCGC
>CAZFII010000244.1:0-1898 GCA_964518925.1 uncultured archaeon | reverse complement strand
AAATAATTAATATTTATTTCAGCTTAAGTTAACACATCAAGCTCAGATAACAACAAAATATTTATTATTGAAAAATTAACAAATAGTATGGGTAATGGATACATGGGTAAGATTTTGAAAGTCAACTTAAGCGATGAAACTGTAAAATCCATTTCTACAGACATGGAAATTGCAAGAAAATACCTTGGCGGGAAAGGATACGCTGTAAGAGTTCTCTACGATTATTTAAAATCTTACGAAAAGCAGGGAATTGCTCCAACCGATATAAATCCGTTTGGAGAAGAAAACGTGTTAATATTTGCTACGGGCCCGGCTACTGGTGTAAGTGGTTTTCCTGCATCTGGTAGGTATCACGTAATGGCTCTTCGAAGTCCACTAACCAATGGAATTGCTTCATCTAACAGTGGTGGAAGATTTGGGCCTCTTTTAAAATTCGCTGGATTCGATGCGATTATAATTGAAGGAAAATCAGATGAACCAGTATACCTCGAAATCACGGATGGTACTGCAGAGATAAAATCTGCCAAAGACTTATGGGGAATGAATACATTCGACACGATAAGATTACTCTCAAATAGAATTGGTAAGGAGTGTAGTGTTGCTTGTATTGGCCCAGCTGGAGAGAACTTAGTTTACTTTGCATGTATAATAAACGAGGAGCACAGAGCTGCTGGAAGAACTGGTGTTGGAGCTATAATGGGATCTAAAAAGCTTAAGGCTATAGTAGTATCTGGAAATAGGAGACCTGAAATAGCGAAACCTGAGGAGTTCAAAGAAGAATCGAGAAAGGCTTTGGAGAAGATTAAGCAGAATCCAGTTACTGGTGAGAATTTGCCTAAGTATGGAACAGCTATTCTCGTGAACATAATAAACAACGCTGGTGCTCTGCCATTCAAGAACTGGCAGAGCGCTTACAACGAAAAGGCTAATGAGATAAGTGGTGAAATCCTTACAGAAAAATACCTTAGGAAAAGAGTCACATGTTGGGGTTGTTCAATTGGATGCGGAAGAGCTACAGAGGTAAAAGAAGGAGCATTTAAGATCTTAAACACTGAAGGGCCAGAATACGAGACAATCTGGGCTTTGGGAAACAACACAGCCGTTATGGATCTTGCTGCGATTATTAAGGCTAATCACTTCTGTGATGAACTAGGCTTAGATACTATAAGTATGGGTGCAACGATTGCATGCGCGATGGAGCTTTATGAGAAAGGTTATATCAAAGAAGAAGATTTACAAGGCTTAGATTTGTCTTTTGGAAATCCCGCAGCAATGGTTGAAGCCGTTTGGAGAACTGCATACAAATCTGGATTTGGAAAGTATTTAGCCTTAGGTAGCAAAAGACTCGCTGAAATATTTAACGCTCCAGATCTTTCTATGAGTGTAAAAGGCTTAGAAATGCCAGCTTACGATCCAAGAGCGATTAAAGGAATTGGATTGAATTACGCAACTGCGAACAGAGGAGGATGCCATGTAACTGGTTACACAGTTTCACTTGAGGTTTTAGGAATTCCAAAGAAGATTGATCCGTTAAGCTATGAGGACAAAGCAAAATACGTCAAAGAAACTCAAGACTTTGCATGTGTTGTCAATTCAACGGTAAACTGCCTTTTTACGACTTTCGCATTAGGAGCTAAGGATTACGCATCTCTACTCTCATGCGTTACGGGGTGGAATCTAACGGTAGAAGAACTCATGAAAATTGGAGAAAGGATATACAACCTTGAAAGGCTGATATTAAACGCCTATGGATTTGATTCAAAGGACGACACACTTCCAAAGAGGTTACTTACCGAACCATTACCAGATGGTGTTGCGAAAGGACATGTGGTAGAACTCGACAAGATGCTCCCAGAATACTACAAACTGAGAGGCTGGATCAACGGAAAACCAACTGA
>CAZFII010000243.1:0-1915 GCA_964518925.1 uncultured archaeon | reverse complement strand
TTAAGAGTAGAGGCATATACTTAATAGACACACCAAAAGGTACGAGATGGAGAACCTAGGGTTAAGAATTAAATAGTTCTTTATGAGGAGTTTTGTTAATGATATCTTTCATTGAAATAGAAAACTTTAGAGGAGTCGCTAAGGGTAGAATAGATGGATTTACACGGTTAAACATTTTTATTGGTAAGAATAACACTGGAAAGTCCACGATTCTTGAAGCCTTAGCTATTGCTTTAGATCCAGAGTTAATACCAAGTATTGTTAAAAGAAGAGGTTGGCATGGTATAGTTACTGTTTTATCGATTTTCAGATTAGAAAATATTAACAAAAATATAAAAATTTCTATTGATGATCGGGTTGTATCCATAGAAGCTATAGTACCCCATATAGATAAAATAGAATTTTTGATAAAAACTCATAAATTTTCTGAAAAAGTATTATCGTTGAATCTGGACATTTCAAAAAACAGAAAAAAGAAAAGCTTTACATGTTATTTTGATTCTAAAGGAGAATATAAATTAATATACCAAACAAAAACGGAATTATTATCTGGAGAGAATGTGATATTCGTTGACAATAGATCTATTTACAATCAGACACCTTTAGATGCTTATAATTCCATTTTTAAGCATGGCTATAAAGCTCATGAAAGATTAATTAAGGTAATAAACACAGTATATCCCGAAATCAGAGATATAAGGTTATTCTCCGAGGAAGTTGGACTTGAAGTAATCTACGAACGTGGAAGAGTTCCGTTTTTTGCAATGGGTGATGGTTTCAAATCTGCTTACGTTTACTTAGCATACCTTACAAGCATAGAAGGCGGGTACATCCTCTGTGAAGAACCAGAAAATTATCAGCATCCATCTTCGAGAAAATTAATAGTCAAAGGTATAATCGAAGCCGCAAAAAGAAATCAGATATTCATAAGTACTCACAGCTTAGAGCTAATAGACGACATACTTGCAGAAGCTCAGGATATAGATATACGGTTTTTTGTCCCCAACTTAGATGAAAATGGAATACTAACGTATTATTCATTTGACAAAGAAGAAGCCGAATTCAGAAGAAAGGAGTTAGAAGCAGATCTGAGGGGTTAAGATGTATTTACTCCTCTGTGAGGGAACTGTAGATATGGAGTTTTTAACAAAGTTACTGATAAACTGCTATAATTTTAGACGAAAAGCTGTGAAAGAAGACTATTTAGATTTAAAACTTGGCGTTAGATGGAGAAAGTTCAAAGTCGTTGAAGGAGATCACGAAATCGTGATATCTTATCCACCAGGCGGTGGTTCTAAAACAGTAATTAAGACTGTAAGAACAAAAAGTCAAATTAAGTATTGGCTGTCAAAAAACTTGTCAAAGCTTGGGATTGCCATAGATATCGATGAGAGAAAAAGCGTTCAGGATTTGATAAGTTCAATTGAACAATCCTTAAAGAGTGAATACGGAGATGAAAACATAACAAGACACGGAAATTACTCGTTTAAGTGCAAATTAAATGAACATGAGTTCTACATAACGGTAATACCACTTGGAGATCTAGCAATATCGAATAAACTTGGATTTGATGTTTCTCAGCATGAACTAGAGGATTTAATACTCGACTTAGCTTTTGAAAATGAATTTTACAGCCGTGTATTAAACCAAGCAGTAGAGTTTTACAAGGAGAAGAAAAATGAAAATCCAAACCAAAAACCAATCGTAAAAATACTTGAAGCATTTTCAAGTGATCTAGATAATGGTATTTACGAATTGATTTCAAACCTGTTCAGGAATTTCAATAGGGATGCTCTACCAGATTATTTACTTGAAAGTATTGATGAATTCTTAAGATAATTATGTTAAAGTATGATTCAAATTTAAAATTTAAGTTAAAGAAACTTGAAAAATTTATAAAAGAAAAAGGTAAAAG
>CAZFII010000242.1:0-1924 GCA_964518925.1 uncultured archaeon | reverse complement strand
CTGAAAAATACGTTGAGGAAAATAGATGTGATAAAGTCGCATTAAAATTTGTAAAGTTATTCAAAGAAAGTATTTAAACTCTATATTACTTTTAGCAGTAAATGCTTATCGCAATTGAAGGAATAGACGGTGCTGGAAAAACTACACTTACTAAATTTCTTGAAAAGGAGTTGAAGAAAAGGGGATATGATGTCATAACACTTAAGGAACCTACAGACAGCGAATACGGTAAAAAAATCAAAGAAATTTTAAAAACTCGCAACATAAATCCGTTAAAGGAGCTTGAACTGTTTATAAAGGATAGAGAGTACAACGTTAAGAACAACGTAATTCCAGCGTTAAAATCTGGTAAAATAGTCCTAATGGATAGGTACTACTACTCAACTATTGCATATCAAGGAGCTTTAGGGATAGATGTAGAATACATAAAAAAGCTTAACGAAAAATTTCCCAAGCCAGATTTAGTCATAATTCTTGACGTAAAACCTGAAATTGGGCTTCAAAGGATTAAAAACAAAAGAAAACTTGACAGATTTGAAGATTTAGAATATCTAAAAAGAGTTAGAGAAATCTATCTATCACTAAAGGATAACATCGTAATCTTAAACGCTGAAAGAGATATCGAAGAAGTAAAGAAAGAAGCTTTAAAGATAGTTTTGGATTTTTTAAGTTCCAAATCTCCAATCACTTAAATACCTCTTTTGTTCTTCCGTGAGTCTGTCGATTTTTATTCCCATGCTTTCAAGTTTTAACCTTGCAACTCTTCTATCCAATTCCTCGGGTAATCTGTAAACCCTTTTTTCCAGTTTCTCATGATTTTCGGCGATGTATCTTATGGCTAAAGCTTGATCTGAAAAGCTCATATCCATTACCTCTATGGGATGCCCATCGGCAACAACTAAATTTACAAGTCTTCCTTCAGCTAATAGATACAACTTCTTATCTCCCAAATCGTATTCAGTTATGTGTTCTCGAATTTTTCTGACCGATTTACTGAGTTTTTCTAAATCTTGGATAGATATCTCAACGTTGAAATGACCAGCATTTGCTAAAATAGCTCCATCTTTCATAAGCTTAAAGTGTTCCTCTCTAATTACGTTTATGTCACCAGTGGCAGTTATGAATATGTCTCCAATCCTAGCGGCATCGATCATTGGCATAACCTTAAATCCATCCATTACTGCTTCCAAAGCCCTTATTTCATCTACTTCCGTAACTATCACGTTAGCTCCTAATCCCCTTGCCCTCATAGCAATTCCTCTTCCACACCATCCATATCCAGCTACTACAACTGTTTTACCAGCGATCAATACATTAGTAGCTCTAAGAATTCCATCAATCGTAGACTGTCCCGTTCCATATCTGTTATCGAAGAGGAACTTTGTATATGCATCGTTAACAGCGATCACTGGAAACTTTAGTACTCCTTCTCTTTCCATTGCTCTCAGTCTTATAACACCAGTAGTTGTTTCTTCGCTTGCCCCTAAGATATGATCAGCCCAATCGCTCCTTTCTCCATGTAGTAAAAATATCAAATCAGCTCCATCGTCAACGACTATATCTGGTTTAGTATCTACAACTTTGTTTAAAGCTTCGTAGTACTCTTCTCTGCTCATCCCTCTCTTAGCGAAGCATTTAATTCCCATATCTCTTAACGCTTCGGCAACATCATCTTGAGTACTCAAAGGATTGCATCCAGTTATCGCAACATCGGCACCAGCATCTACGAGTGTTTTAACAAGAACAGCAGTTTTAGCTTCAACGTGTAAAGCCATTCCAATTCTATACCCTTCCAATGGTTTCTCCTTTTTAAATTCCTCCCTAATTCTTGCAAGAACTTTCATGTGTCTTTCTGCCCATTCTATTTTTTCGTAACCACTTTTCATAATCAGCAGAAATCGTTGAAGAATTTAAGTTTTCACAC
>CAZFII010000241.1:0-1933 GCA_964518925.1 uncultured archaeon | reverse complement strand
AAGGACACTTCTTCATCAGCAACAACAACAATAGCAAGATTTATAAACCTTTCGTGATAAGTAGAAATAGAGGCGTAAGCCGTGCGGTGCGGTCCGGTTGGGTGCACTATGGTCCGGTGTGGTAAGGTGTGGTCCGGTGTGGTACGGTATAGAGCGGTTTAGCCTTTCCGACACAGTATTTGTGAGCAAGGCATAGATGGCTGTAGATCGTGCTCGGTGCTAAAGTAGTTTCTCTCTTCAAGAACTCATAGAAGCCTTTCAATTCTGGATGCTTTTCGAGAAAGGCTTGAATCTTTTTCGTATAAATGTATTCTTTTTCTTTCAGCCTATCCAGATCTTGCATGAGTTGTTCTCTTACATCTACAGCCATTTTTGAGAGAGCAAGCATTAGCGAGCTGAATAAAGAGTTCATGAATTTTTTGAACGGCTCAAATTTCATTAAGGTGTCAAATTCCGACGCTAAATCTATCTGGATCTTAATGCCTTGATACTCGATTATCATGTTAATCCTCCTCTATATCGAAGTTACAACTCAAATAATGCCTTACTGCCTTCAAAATAGCCTGTTCGTTGTCTTGAACTCCAGCTTTTTTCTTTAGCTCCATCAGGGTTTTTGGATCAATGCCCACAACAACGCCGATGTAGTCTTTAAATCCGCCAGATATCGTTTCTTTGCGTTCTTGTATTGTAGACATAAGTTTTCTCATTATAATGCGGTCTGCAATCTCTTCAATCTTATCCAGCAATTCAGCCATTTTTGACATAGCAACTCCACTTGAAGAAGGCTTCTGCAACCTCCATTTCTTTCTTTTATATCTGTGAAGCCAATAAACGTAGTGCATCACATCGCCTCTCCTCTTTCGGCTCAAACGGAAACACCGGATCGAGAAGCACGACAACAATTTTACCGTCTTGTGTTAAATGCGATCCAACAACGCAGTATTCTTTATCTCCAACATCAAGTTCGTCTCCTTCGTTAAATTCCATCTTTCTAACTATGTATTTGCTGGTTCGGCAATATGAGTAGTTATCCACGTATTGGTTCGTTTTTGGACAGGCTTTGTATTGTCCAGGATAATACTTACAATCTATACATTTCTTTGACGTAGAAAACACAATCGACGGAATCATTAAGGATCACCTCTCCTTCTTTTTCTCCTTAACCAAAGGACATTCAAGGTAATGTTTCGCTGCCTCAAACAGAGCGTCCTTAGCCGAGCTTTTACCTGTAAGTCTCTTCAACTGCTCCATCATTGACACGGGCATAACTGTTTGGAAATGCTTAATCTCCTCTCCCATGCATTAAACTACATCATAATCATTAAATACTTTTCTCATCAATATTATCACGGGGGTGAGTAAATGGATGTTATAGGTGTTTTGTTCGGAATCCTTCTCGTAGCATTCCTGGTTCTGCTTTGGAAGTACACGGAACTTAAAGGAAGAGTAGAAGAAAGGGCTAGAGAGATGTTTGAAGAATGGAGAGATAGAGAGTTAGAGAGTGTGGCTACTAAAAAGGCAGAAATACTCTTTGAAGATTGGAAACAGAGGTATGAAAAAGAGATAAGAAGAGATGCAATAGAAAGGAGTAGAGCCGTAATAACTGGGAAGGTTGTAGAACAATTAACCCCATATTTACCACAGTTCAAGTACAATCCAAAAGATGCTAGATTCATCGGATCTCCTGTAGATCTAATAGTATTTGATGGGTTAGATGAGGGTAATCTAAGAAAGATAGTATTCATCGAAGTTAAATCAGGAAAATCATCATTAAGCAAAAGAGAGAAGCTCGTGAAGGATGCTATTGAAAAGGGTAAAGTCGAATATGAAATCTTAAGCCTATAAGTTGTGTGGAGGTGAGCGAATGGAAAATTTAGAGTTTAAGCCAATATTAGTAACAATGCAAGTGCAAACGCCAATTATTCCGCCGATT
>CAZFII010000240.1:1762-1940 GCA_964518925.1 uncultured archaeon | reverse complement strand
TATAAAATCACAACTCAATACGAGTTGTATGTTCTACCTTGAGAAAAGAGATGGATTTGCAAGAATCGGAAGAATAGAAATAAATGGCAAAACGCTTGAAACCCCTTGCATACTCGATTTTAGCGATGAAGAGATGAAAAATGTTTTAAAATCCATAAATTTCGTTTACGCTCCCTAC
>CAZFII010000240.1:0-1752 GCA_964518925.1 uncultured archaeon | reverse complement strand
TCCCTACATAGTTAAATACTTGAACGAAAGAATTTATGAAGCATTAAAGCCAAAAGAAGATAGATTGGAAATTTTAACTGGCTTATCTGTCTTGAATCCGTATGAATTAATAAGAATTTTTAAAGAATTAAAGTTTAACAAACCTATATACGCCGTAGCTTCTGCTACACCCCTAACAATTCCCATTCTTGTCTATTTGGGTGTAGACGTCTTTGATAACATCTTAGCTATAGCTAAAGCTTATCAAGGGATATACTTCTTCGAAGACTTTGAAATCGGTATAAACGATTTGAAGAGTTTTCCATGCAGTTGTGAAGCTTGTAAGCAATTAAAAAGCAACAAGGATTTAAGCTATGAGGAGAAAAGTGAACTAATCGCTAAACACAATACAGAAGTCTTAAAGAGGAAAGTAGAGCTATGTAAGATTTTAATCGAAAGAGAAGATCTAAGGAACTACATAGAATCTGTAGCAAAACTAAATCCAGAATTAACAGTTGTTTTAAGGTTGTCAAAAGAATTAGAAGACGAAAGGTTTTCAAGGTTTAAAAAGTCTAAGTGCTACTTCAACACAATCGAGAGTTTTGAAAGATTTGAAGTCAGATACTTTTTAAATAGAGCTGTTGAATGCTATAAGCCTAAGACTAAAGCTCTTTTAATCCTTCCCTGCACTGCTAAAAAACCGTATTTAACTTCAAAAACCCATAGAGCTATAAGAAGTAAGGTAAAGATCAATGTAAACGAAATAATAGTATCCTCACCTTTAGTAGTTCCAAGGGAGTTTGAGCTTTTATATCCGGCTGTAAATTACGATACACCGGTTACAGGACACTGGACAAATGAAGAGATTGACTTCGTTGCTAAATGGCTTAGAAGATTTGTAGAAAAGGGAGAATTCGAAAAAATAGTAGCACATGTAGAAGGAGGATACAGAAAAGTAGTTGAAAGAGCTTTGCAAGATTACGAAGTAGTATTCACAGCTGAAAACGGATTAACTTCAGATAAATCCATAGATAACTTGAGAAGGGAGTTAGAATGCTACACTGATAGATACGATTTGTACGAGGAGATGTTTGATCACATGTTTAGATATCAGTTTGGGATCGATTTAAATGTGAAAGGTGAGATAAGGGGAAGATATCCAGAATTAGAACTCGTAAGAAAAGATAGGCTTATGAGGGTTGATATCGAGTACGGAATGTTAGATGTATATAGAGATGTGGCAAAAAAACTCATAGATAAGAAAGTATATACTATAAAAATCGCTGATTTCAAGCCAAAATCAAAGATTTTTGCTTCAGGAGTTGTAGATGCCAGTAAAGGAATTCAACCGAATGACATAGTAGTCTTCTACAACGATGATGTCTTTGGAGTTGGTAAAGCTGTTATGAGTTCTAAAGAGATGATAGAATTCGATAGAGGTTTAGCTGTAAGAGTTAAGAGGATTTGGGAGTTTTGACAAAGAAGAAGTTTTCCCTCTTATATCCAAGTTCTTCAAACACTTCTTTGGGAATCCTTGTAACTGGTAGTATTTTTACCTTCTCAATAGTTCCGATTAGATCTTCAACCCATTTTAGCAACTCCTTAATAGTGTTCTCGTCCATTTTCGTTGTTAAAGCTATAGTTATTTCAGCGATGTTGTTTAAGCTTACTTCAACTAGACCACAATCACACGTAACTTTTTTCAAGCCTTTGGGGAGTATTCTCACTTCCAACAACTCATCTGAACTTTTAGCATCTACATCCCATACCTCT
>CAZFII010000239.1:0-1950 GCA_964518925.1 uncultured archaeon | reverse complement strand
CCCTCCCAACCGTCCTCTGTGTCCCTTCCTTCAATATCAATACAGGTGTCCCTTGAAGCACAGCCACACTACCACCTCCAACTTGCAATTTTTGGTGGATTGGTATTTCTATATAAAACTTTCGGCAGTAGTTTTTAAATCAATTGCATAAACGGTGTGACGTTTGAAGCTATACGATAAGAGTTCAAAAAACCTGATTGGAAAGTTAAAGGTCGTTTGGTTTAGTAGCTTTACTTCACTACTTTTATGTTTAGTATTCGATTTTGTAGGTGGTACCTTCTTAGGGATATACTTTGAAAAGATAATGGTAAGTTATCCGTTGATCTTAGTGATTCTACCAGGATTAATGGGCTTACGAGGTAATATATTCGGTGCGATGGCTTCAAGGTTTACAACCGCTTTGTACATGGGTGAGATGGAACCGAAATTAACAGATGAAAACGTTATTAGGGGAATTTTGATAAGTGTTCTACTTTCAATTATACCGATACTAATACTTTGGACTGCTGGAGTCATCAGACTGGATAATCTATCTTCTTCAGTGCTCATACTTTTAATAGTCATTTCATCAACAATTCTCGTCAGCCTTTTACTCGGATTTTCAACTGCTGTTGTCACAATAGAACCTTTTAAAAGAGATTTAGACCCAGATATGATTGCTGCCCCACTCGTAACTACTATTTCAGATGTTTTAACTATTCCGATGTTAATAGCGTTTGTATTGTTTTATGAGATCAACTACTTTGCGTTTTACTTATCTTCGATGTTACTTATATCAGCTGTTCTTGTCTTTTTTGCAAAGATAAGATTTAGATCAAGAGATAGGAGGATATTTTTTGAGATTTTGGGAGTTTTAACAGTTCTCGCTGTAGTTGAATCTATAACTGGTAACATTCTCGAATATCACAGTAAGATAGTGTATACTTCGGCGATTTTCAGTATAATATATCCAGCGATTTTAGATTCCCTTGGAAACTACGGAGCTATAGTTGCATCTAAAACCTCTACAAATCTACACCTAGGAGCGATAAAGGGTTTTCTTGATAGAGATATTCTCTTAGAAGTGTTCTCTCTGTTCACAACTTCGTTTTTTATAGCCTTTTTCATGAACTTAATCGGTGTATTGATAACATTAAAACTCGCTAATAAATATGTAGGTATTTTAATACCCTTTATAATTACATTTCCAGTCGTAACGGTTTTAGTAATGCTCTTAGCAAGTGCTTTTGCAGTGATATTTCACAGATTTAACCTCGATCCAGATAACGTTACAGTTCCAGTTATAACAACCGTTGCAGATCTAATAGGAACTGTCTTCACTGTGTCAATGGCAAAGTTAATATAGTTGTTTATCGACTTTGCAAAACTTGGGGTGATATCGTGTTAGATGTCGTGAAAGAAAAAGCTATAGAACTCGCGGATGCGATAAAACAGTTAGATGAATACAAGGAATTCTTAGAAACTGAGAAATTGCTAAACGCAGATGAAATAGCTCAACAGATGATTGCAGAATTCCAGAAAAAGCAACAGGATTTCGTTACAAAGCAGTTGTCTGGTGAGTTTGATCAAGACCTACTCAACGAGTTGACAAATCTACAGTCTAAGTTGAATTCAAGAGAAAGTGTTGTGAGGTTTATAGAGTCTTACAACAGACTACTTGCAGTTATTGGAGAGATATTAGATCTTATAAGTGAGAGAATACAGCTTGATTTAGCTGAAGTGTACAGAAAGTAAATTAAGTTTAATCCTTCTTTTCTTTTTTATGAGATTTGGAACGGCGGGTATTCCACATTCTGCAAAGAAAAAGACAACAGTAGACGGTATTCTTGAAATAAGAAGATTAGGTTTAGATGCACTAGAAGTTCAATTTGTAAGGGGTATTAAAATTGGTGAAGACTATGCAAAAGTTATTGGAGAAGTAGCAGATAAGAATGGTGTAACTCTAAGTGT
>CAZFII010000238.1:0-1971 GCA_964518925.1 uncultured archaeon | reverse complement strand
TAAATTGGCTACAATGTGATATCACGACCAATGGATGTATCTTCATTAATGAATATCTATAAGTATTTTGCCAATGTAATTACTATCGTGAGAAAGATACCGTTTGGTGTAAAAGGGTTAGATGACATGCTTAAAGGAGGTTTAATAGAGAATAGGGTATATCTTATAAAAGGAGGGCCTGGCTCTGGTAAAACAATTCTGTCGATTCAGTTTCTTGTCGAAGGAGTAAAAAGAAATGAGAACGTAATGTACGTTTCTCTTGAGGAATCGATTGAGGAAGTTAGAGAAGAGATGGAAATTTTAGGAATCGACACAAGTGGAATAAGTTTTGTGGATTCCTCGTTTACTGGGGAGAAGTCGATATTCAGCGAAGCATATCTAATCAATTCTGAATTAGATTTACAAACTTTTAAAATCTACTTAGAAAATGAGATAGACAAAGTGAAACCTAAAAGGTTAGTCATAGACCCGATTACGATACTAAGGTTGGCATCAAAATCTGAAGTAGAATACAGAAGAAACCTATTAGCTTTGATCACGATGCTTAGAAAGAGAAAAATAACAACTCTTATAACTACTGAATTTACTGGAAGATGCGTAGAGGATTACATAGTGAGTGGAGTAATCGAATTGCACTGTTACAATGTCAAGGGAAGAACTGTTCGTGGTGTTAAAATCGTTAAGTTTAGAGGTAGTGATTTTGACGAAGTTATAAGACCGTATACAATAAAACAAGGTGGTTTAGAGGTTTACAGCGAGGTGAAACTGTTTGATTGAACTGTTGTATCCTTTTAACTTAGTTCTTAACAATATCAGTAAAGGTGAAATCGTAGTGGTCGAGTACAACACTCCAGCTAACGTAGATATGTTACCCTTTTATTTTTTAAAGCATGAGAAGTCGATTCTAATAATCATAGGAGACAGACTTGCCTTAAAGCTTATGAACTTGATAAAGATCCTTGGAATAGAAATAAAAGGCAGTATAATACTGATTTCAAACAATCCTATAGAAATCGAAGGTGTTAACATAAAAACTGTTAGACCAGTCTCGTTAAACATGTTTCTCTCAGAGATCTACGAATACTTAAAGAAGAACGAAATGGAAGATGGAATTGTAGTTTTTTGGGGCACTGACCAAATTGACTTGTACTTCGATATAAACGAGGCTGTGAGAGAAATTGCAAAATTAAAGGGATCTATGCCAGATATGACGATTATAGATTTCGTAAACTTCGAATCGATTGAGAAAAGACTTTTATCTATAATTGAAAGTGGCGCTACAACCATATTTAGATTAGAAGGAAAACTTAAAGATAACGGAATAGAGAGAAGGATTGCCGTTTTAAAATCTATAAATCCAATTGAAAAAGAGGTGTCCGAATATGAACTTAAGAATCCCTTTTTTAAATAAAATCATCGGAGAGATTGCTGATGAAAGTGTTATTCTATTTGAGTGTGATACTGGCATAGGTTTCCACGTATTTTTAGAGATTGCAAAAAAACTCGATGATTTAACGATATTTGCACACAAAAGATTGAAGAGGGTTTTTGGTAAAAAAGTAATCTATCCAAACGATGATTACAACTTACAACAACTGTACACGATTCCCCTTGCAATAAAAAAATGTAAATTTAAGATTGTGATGTTTACAATACTGCACGATCTATTTTCCATTCATTCAACTGATAGCGTTTGCAATTTATTCACCGAAGTCGCAAATATAGTTAGGGATTGCAAAAAGATCATGCTTTCATCGATAGATACGAAATTAATTAGCGAAAGAGCCCTTTCAATGCTTGAAAACGAATCCGACTACGTAATTGAAATAAGGGAGTTCATGGACGGTTTAAAGATTAAGAGAGGTATTAGGGTAAAGAAAAGCTTGACTAAGCCACCCTCGGATTTCTATAGCTTAGACTTAGAAAAACTCGAAATCGGAGATAAGTTGATTTAAAAACGTATTGGATTTT
>CAZFII010000237.1:0-1984 GCA_964518925.1 uncultured archaeon | reverse complement strand
GTTCTCCATCTCGTACCTTTTGGTGTGTCTATTAAGTATATGCCTCTACTCTTAAACTCATCTCTTATTTTATCTGCGATATCGAACATCTTATTCTTTCTCGCATTTTCCCTTTCAACTATTTTCTTTACATCTTGTTCTGGTAGTACGGGAACTCTCTTGTAGTTTTCAAATAACCCTAAGATCCATCCCATAGTCTTAAACTCCTTGAAAGCTTTCTCCAGAGATTTTAGATCCATTGAGTATACGTTCTTGTTTAAGTAAGATGCAAATTCGTGCATAACTGCAATCGCTTTAGCTGTATTGAAGTCGTCTTCCATGGCTTTGATGAACTTATCGAGATAACTTGTATATGTGAAACTCTCTCTATCAACGCCAAAGGTTTTCAGATACGAAATCTCCATATCGATTGCAGTTAACGTGTTCAACAGGTAATCATAGGCCTTCTTAGCAGCTTTTAAATTCTCCTCGGAGTAATTCAACGGACTTCTGTAATGGGATGAAAGCAGAAAATACCTCAAAACCTCCCCACTGTATCTACTTAAAACATCTCTGATTCGAACTATGTTTCCCAAGCTTTTACTCATCTTCTCTCCGTTAACGGTAACGAAGTCGTTGTGAATCCAGTATTTAACTGGTTCAACGCTGAATAAGGCATAACTCTGTGCTCTTTCGTTTTCATGATGTGGAAATATCAAATCCCTTCCGCCACCGTGTATATCGAACGGAACTCCAAGATACTTAGCAGATAAAACACTGCACTCTATATGCCATCCCGGCCTTCCTAAGCCCCAAGGCGACTCAAAATACGATTTTGCTTTGAAATCTTCTTCCTTAGCTGATTTCCACAAAGCGAAATCTTTTACATCCTTTTTCCTTTCATCTGGTTCAATTCTATGTCTGTTTAGCTCTTCTAAGCTGTAACCCGATAGTTTCCCATAACTTTCAAATGCTGGCACGTGGAAGTAGACATCGTAACCGTAATAACCCTTAACCTCATACGCAAAACCCTTCTCAATTAGTAATTCCACGGCTTTGATTATATCGTCTATGTGATCTGTAACCTTTGGTGCAAATGTCGTTTTTACATTTAAAGCACTTATATCTCTTATGTATTCAGCTATAAAGTATTCTGAAACCTCTTTTGCCGTTTTTTTCGTTTCTAATGCTTTTTTGATTATCTTATCATCGATATCTGTAAAGTTTTGCACAAAGATAACTTTATGCCCCTTAAACTCTAAGAATCTTCTAACGGTATCAAAGAACACTGCATTTCTTGCATGACCTATGTGTGAATAATCGTAAGCAGTTATCCCACACACGTACATCTTAACGACATCGCCAAGCTTTAGCTCAACGTAATCTTTTGTCATAGTATCGTACACTTTCATCGATTAGAGTAGTATTTTTGAAATGATTAGTTTTACTATTCAAGTCTTTTTTGAACGTATTTACCAACTACTTCATCCAAGCTCAATCCCATGCCATAGTTTTCATCATCTACTTTATATCCAGCTTTGGATTCTTTGAGAAATTCTAATTTAAAGAACTTCCAGTCCATTCTAGGGAGTTTTAAAGCAATATATGCTTCAGCACCGAATTTGTTTGCAAAAGTTTTTAATTCTTCAATTTCTGTCTTAGATAAATAGAGAGGTAGAGATTTCCTCATTTTAACTTCTATTGCTAAATATCTCCTACCATTTCCAGCAACTATATCTGGAGAGAATTTTATTAAACCACTTCCAGCAACCCTTATCGCAGCAAATCCTTTACTCCAGAGTTCTTCTATTAGCTTTCTCTCGTACATAGCACCTTTAGTTTTCATTACGTGATTTTAAGCTAATAAAAAATTAAGCATTTGCCTACAATTTAAATATTACAGCGTTAATGCATAGTCGCAGAACTTTATCTTGCAGAGTTAACGAAATTGGT
This sequence comes from uncultured archaeon, assembly GCA_964518925.1. GTDB lineage: Archaea > Halobacteriota > Archaeoglobi > Archaeoglobales > Archaeoglobaceae > CAYWXE01. Next base: position 52 of record CAZFII010000237.1, on the reverse strand, counting down.
AATGTCACTATAATATTGATAGGTTATAATAATAAATTTAGAGTTTAATTAA
>CAZFII010000236.1:0-1992 GCA_964518925.1 uncultured archaeon | reverse complement strand
ATATTTAAATCATGCACAATGTGACGTCTAAAGCACAATCGTTTTAATAAGAAATTTTAGCTTAAAACTTATGAACTTAGAGGATTGCAGAAAAAAGCTTGAAGAACTCGAAAAAGCAAGGGAAGATCTACTAAAACTCGTTAGAGACATGAGAATAAACGCAACTAAGGCTATTGCCTCAATCCATGCTGGAAAAAACTATGAAGAATTCTTAAATAAAGCCTTAGAAATTATGAATAAGGTATACGAATTCAAAGACAAATTTCCAGAGATATACTACGCTATAACACACGATTCTATGCAAGAACTCGTTGAAGCTTACTTTTTCGCTAAAGCTATAAAAAACGAATTCGAATTCGACTTCAGTGAGTTAAAAGCTGAACCTTCAGCAATAGTAACTGGATTGGCGGATTTAATTGGAGAGCTGAGGAGATACGCTTTAGATAAGCTCATGAAAGGAGATTTTAAGACGGCTGAGAAGTTTATAAATTTAATGGAGAAGATATATTTCGAGCTGATATCTTTTGGAGGTTTCCCAGACAAAATCGTTCCAGGTTTGAGGCATAAGTTAGATGTGGCAAGAGCATCAATAGAGAGGACGAAATCGGATTACATCGCCGCCAAAAAATGATATGGGTAGGAATAGACGATACAGATAGTAGGAAAGGAATGTGCACGACTTATCTAGCTACGATTATAATCGAGGAGTTAGGAGATAGTGTAATTGGCTTTCCACGCTTAATAAGACTTAATCCAACGATTCCATACAAGACGAGAGGAAACGGAGCTGTTAGCTTTTTAGTTGATACAGATAACATCGATGAACTAATTGAGATAGTAGACGAAAAGATTACGAGTTATGCTATGCTAAAAGATGAGAACACGAATCCCGGTGCCGTATTCGTTGAGCACGAAATCGCTGAAAAGTTAAAGAACTTTGCATACAAAGCTATAACAGATGTAGTAACCTTAGATGAGGCTTTACATCTCGTTGAGAAGTATTCGATAAGGTATTTAAAGTACAAAAAGGGTAGGGGAATAATAGGTGCTTTGGCTTCTGTTGGTGCAGAGCTTAGCGATTACACCTATGAACTTTTGGCATACCGTTATCCAGACAAATTCGGAAAGCCGAGGGAATACGATGAAGAAAGCTTTTTTGAGGCAGATTACGAAACGTATCCAAACACATTTGATACAGTAGACTGGTATAACGAGAGAGTTGTAGCTGTTCCAAATTCTCCATGCCCAGTTTTATTCGGAATTAGAGGGGACAGCATAAACGATATATACAAGGCTTTTAAAATGTTAAAAACTGAACCAATAGATAAGTATAAAATTTTTATAACTAATCAGGCTACCGATATGCACATATTGAGCGAAGAGGAAGTCAATGAGCTTAGGGATTACCGCTCCTACAAGCTTAAAGGTGTCGTAATCGAAGAGCCTTATGACATAGAAGGTGGGCATGTATTTTTCAAGATAAGGACGAGATTCGGTGATGTAAAATGTGCTGCATTTGAACCGACTAAGCAGTTCAGAAGTATTATCAGAATGCTTAAGAAAGGAGATTTAGTTGAGGTTTACGGTTCGATGAAAAAGCGAACTATTAACCTCGAAAAGATAAACGTAATAGAATTAGCAGATATTTACATCGAAGAAAATCCAATCTGTCCAAAATGTGGAAAGAGAATGGATTCAGCTGGAAGAAACAAGGGATTTAGATGTAAGAAGTGCAAAACGAGAGCTTTTGAGAAGATCAAAAGGAAAATAGAGAGAAAACTTGACACTGGATTTTACGAAGTTCCACCGTGTGCAAGAAGACATCTGTCAAAGCCGTTAATCAGGATGAACGTTGAGAAAAGGCATATCTTTAGATGAATTTGTTGGCTTGCGGAGCCCACGGGACATCACCAATCAGCCCCGCCGGTTCGCAAGCCTAATATTCTATATCTAATTTATGTTTAAATCTGTATCGCAGTGCTAGCGAGTTAA
>CAZFII010000235.1:0-1995 GCA_964518925.1 uncultured archaeon | reverse complement strand
GTATTTCCCAGAAATCGACGCTGTTACGGATGCAAAAGTTGGATGGTTTGAGATGGCTAAATTTAATAATCATTGCAAATAGTACACTAAGTAAAATCATGATGTAGCTTAAAATTATTGATATTATGAATATTTATTAAAATTTTAATAAATTGATTAAGATTAGTGGTGATGAAACATTATTGATTTAAATAGTACACGATGTGGTGTCATGACCAATATACGTTTAAATAAAGTTAAGTAAATCAAATAATAAGCTATCTTCACTCATCGAATCAGTTGAAGAGAATATTAAGGGATCGTATATGAAGATACTTGTATGCGGTAAGGGAGGGTGTGGAAAAAGTGTTGTAGCAACTCTAATTGCAAAAGAACTCGCAAGAAGAGGTAAAAGTGTCCTTGTCATAGACATGGACGAATCGAATTTTGGCATTTATAAAAACTTTGGGGTTGAACAGCCAAAAGACTTTATACAATACCTTGGAGGAAGAAAAGCAGTTAAAGAGAAAATCTTTCAAGCTAGAGAAGGATTTAACAAAATGACTATAGATGACATTCCAGAAGATTTTGTTGTAAGCAAGGATAACATAAAAATCATGGCTATAGGAAAAATCCGCGAATTCGGAGAGGGATGTGCATGTCCAATAGGGGCAGTGGCTAGAGAATTTCTTAAATCTTTAAGGCTTAGAGACAACGAGTTTGTTGTAGTTGATACCGATGCAGGCATAGAGCATTTCGGAAGAGGTGTTGAGGAAAGTTGTGATTTGATCGTTGCAGTTGTTGAACCGAGTTATGAGTCTATGCAACTGACGAATAAAATAGTTGAAATCTCTAATAAAATAGGTAAAAGAGTTATTACAGTTGCAAATAAGGTTGACGATGAAACTTTAAAGTTCATAAAAGCAGATGCATACATTCCGTTCAAAAGAGAAATATATCTAGCATGCTTAAAGGGTGAGGAAATACCGCCAATTGATGAGTCAAAAGGTATCGTTGAATTATTTTTAACTTAATTTTAATGGTTGTGACACCATTGTGGACGATTTAAATCAACAATGTTGCATCAACCACCACTCTGTGCGAAAATTTAAATATTCAATAAATATATAAATCTGATGCACTTAGAAAATCTTTAATTTAAAGAATATTAAGGAAATCTTATGAAAATCGTGCCGGGATTTTCATCTCCAATGCTCTCCCTTAGAATCTCTAAAAGACTTAATTCAGAAATAGCATCTGTAACGTATAAGAGGTTTCCAGATGGTGAGCTATACGTAAGAGTCGAAGCGGAAGAAGACGAATTTGTAGTAGTTCAGAGTTTAAATTCAAACGACGATTTAGTGGCGTTACTACTACTGTTCGATGCACTAAAAGGAAGTATAACTGCCGTAATTCCTTATATGGGTTACGCAAGGCAGGATAAAGTGTTTTTGAAGGGAGAGGCGGTAAGTATAAGGGCTGTAGCTAAATTGATTGAGAGTTATGCCGACAGAGTTATAACTGTAAACATACATAGTAGAGAAGCGGAATCCTATTTTTCAAAGCTTAAAAATTTAGATGCAATGCCCTTAATCGGCGAATACTACAAAGACAGAGATGTAGTAATGATCTCGCCAGATAAGGGTTCTCTTGAAAGGGTTAAAGTTGCCGCAAAATTTGCTAACTGCGATTACGATTATTTAGAAAAGGTTAGAATTGACGCAGAAACAGTCGAAATACAACCGAAGGAACTAGATGTATCTGGGAGAGATGTAGTAATCGTTGATGACATAATATCAACTGGTGGAACAGTCATTGAAGCATCTAAAAAGCTTAAGGAGTTAGGCGCAAGGACGGTTGAGGTTGCATGCGTACATGCTGTCCTAGCAGAGTTTGCACCAGTTAAACTAATCTGCTCAGGGTTGAGAGAAATAATTGCAACTGATACCGTCGAAAATGTATTTAGTAAGTTGAGCGTAGCAGATATTATTGCAAATGAGCTATCCTATTAAGAAT
>CAZFII010000234.1:0-2002 GCA_964518925.1 uncultured archaeon | reverse complement strand
AACTCTTTCGGAAAATCATCATTTCGTTAACATAGTTCGAAACCTCTTCACTAATTCCAAATATTTTTGCCCACTTATTGTGAAATTTGAGTTTTTCAATTTGCGATATTTTTAAGAGTTTCGGAGTATAATTGTATAAACGTAAAAAAATAATAAAATTTAAAATTTTAAAGCTTCTGTGTTCTCTTTATTATTGAGTTTAGATATAGCACTATAGTGTATTCAATTATCTCTGCTAAACATTTTCTGTTTTGTTCTTAGTTAAGCTTTAAGCTTTTCTTTATAATCAATGATAAAGATGTTTTACGAAAATTATTAAGTTTAAATCAAAATTGATCAGAAATTGCGAAAAACTTATATGATTTGCGATCAAAAGATAAGTCGGTGATACTATGTGTGCTCCAGTATCGGTAACCATCAGCGGTGGTGCGAGTTTGAGTGCAATACTTCCGCAAATCGTAGCAGCAATTGTATTAGCAGTAGGATCGATTTGGTGCTTTGCAACTGGTAAAAAGGCTAAAGTTGAGGGGTGATTGCGATGTGTGCCCCTATATCCGTTACAACCCAAAATGCAATGATCGTTGCAAGTACTGCTAAAGCATTAATCGTAAGCCAAATACTCGGATTAAGTACAATAGTCGGTGTATTGGCATTTAAGCTAAGTTCAGCAATTAAAAAAGTAAAAGCTTAAATGTTTTCTTCTTTTTTTAAAAAAATTTGGAAACCAATTCTACAGCTTGAAGTTACGAACGATTGTAATTTGAATTGCTATATCTGTATGAGGAAAAATAGTAAAAGAGAAGTTGGATATCTAAGCTATGAAGACTTTAAGAAGTTACCGCTTAAAAGGTTTAGAGAAATAGCTTTTCACGGATGGGGTGAGCCACTTCTACATCCCGATGTTTTTAAAATGGTTTCATATGCTAATTCTCTAGGAATAAAAACGAGTCTTATTACAAATGGAGTTCTTTTAGATAAGAGAGTTGATGAAATTTTTAACAGTAATCTAAATTCAATAGCTTTTGGTATATTTACGCTTAAAGGAAAACAAAGAGTTATTGAGAACGTACAGATGTTTATAGAAGAAAAGGAAAAGAGGAAATCTAAAATCGAAACCTTTGTAGATATAACGATCTTTAAAGACAACTTAAACGAAGTAGAGGAAATAGTAAAATTATGCAAGGAGATTGGCGTAGATGGTGTAGTACTTCATAGACTCTTCAACTTGCACAATCCAAGCTTAAATACGTTATCAAAAACTGAAGAAAAAGAACTCTTTGCAAAACTAAAAGACATAAAAGGAATAAAAGTGTATTTTCCACCAAAAAAACACAGTATTCCGTGTGTAGTTGCGAAGAACTGCATTTATATAACTTGGGACTGCAAGCAGAGCCCTTGCTGTTTTCTATGTGAAATGGGATACGTATTAGGTGATGCGTTTAGTGGAGACATATTTGAAAGACATCTGAGATTTTTAAAAGAGATGAATGAAAATGAAATCTGCAGACGCTGTTTCTGGTGAGATATTGAATTTAGCAGTAGCTGCATCTCTAGCTTTAATAAGCTTTTTAATAACAGCTACGTATCCAGCAAAGGTTTTATCAAAATTTTTAGGAGTTGACGTTCCGTTTTTGGGAATAGCCGTTTTAGGTGGTTTCATATTTATCTTTTGGATCTCTATAGCTTATAGAATTCTTGGAAAGAATTTTGGGATAATCACAGCGTTGTTGATTGCATCATTTTCTCTACTTGTAACTCCATGGTTTGGTATAACAGATCCGCCGTGGTTTGGAGTTTATGGTTTGATATCGTTCTTTTTAATGGGTTTACTAACGGAGAGAATTAACGGTGGATTTGGTAATTTCGCTTGCTTAATGGTAAATTGGCTTGCTTTAGGTTATCACTACAATGTATACCCTCCTTTACACTTGGCAATTTCCTTCGCTGTTGTGTCTTTTATATCTGGTTTTGTCGGAGATAAATTAGCGTATATCGTATCGAA
>CAZFII010000233.1:0-2014 GCA_964518925.1 uncultured archaeon | reverse complement strand
CAAAGCCTTAAAGAATTATCTGAGAATGCATATAGAACTTGTAGGATTGCTTAAAACATAAGGATGTAGTTTGCCGAAAGTCAAAAGCACGTCATGGGTATGAAGGATAGTGAGCTAATAACTGCTATTTTGGTGTGGCACACTATGGTGCTGTAGCAGATATATTCATTTATGTAATACCTGAGCTCATCGAAAAACTCAAGGAACTAAAAGGTTAAAATTTTTATCCAATTACAGAGGGACATGTTAACATAACGTTAAATGATTATAGTACCACATGAACGGCTTAAAGAAGAGATTCCAGTTCACAACAGGATTTTTAGCTGTAATCGAGCGAGAAAAGATTTTAGCTCTCTGCTTGAACACGGATTCAACTAAGCTACGCTTTCCGAAAAGATTAATGTTCATATTTTAAACTTATAGGTCTATTTTCGCAATACTTTAGAACTTTACATATGAAAAGCCCATATGAAAAGCCTTAGGATTAATTCATTTCTCTCTACATTATTGCATAATTCTCTCCATTATTAACCATAGTTTCGTCTATCGCTATAATTTTTCTTAGCTTTGAGATAGATAATCTCACCTTCTTATTCATTTATGTACACATCTATCGAAAACTACGTCGAACCTAGATTTGTCCGACGAAGCGGAGAACTTTTACTTAAATTTGATAAACAATTAGTTTAAGTAACGACAGATGAGGATAGTTTACGCCTTCCTAATATTTGTGGGAATACTTCTCTTAATACTTCCAGTAGCAGTCCCGATTATAAAAACGTCCGCTGAGTTCAGTATGTTTAACACAAAGTGGAACGGTTGCTCTAAATTTGCAAAACTGTTGTATGAAAGGGGAGAAGTAATACCAATTATCTATCCATACAACTCTGTGAAGGTAAGTAAGTTGAAAGGAGTTTTAGTAGTTATAGGCCCAGATATAGATTTTTCTAAACTTGAAGCTGAAGAGGTAAAAAAATTCCTTGAAAACGGTGGAACACTTTTTATAGCAGATGATTTTGGAACTGCTAATAGTTTATTGAAAAAAATTGGTGTTAAAGCAAGGTTCTCAGATAAACAATTAAAAGATTTGTTTTACAGTAAAAACTGCAATTTTCCAGTAGTTGTTAGAATAAAAGACCCAAGACTTTCAGTGGGAGTTAAAAACATAACTCTAAATATTCCATCTGCTATAGTTGGTGGAGATGGAAAGATTTTTTCGAGTAAAGTAAGTATTATTGGAAAAAATATGAAAAGTTATCCAATTCTAGCTGAGATAAGATATAAAAAAGGTAAAATTATAATGCTTTCGGATCCAAGTATTTTAATAAACGATATGTTCGAAAGAAATAGAAAATTCATAGAGAACCTCGTTGAATACCTCGGTTCAAACGTGTTTTACTTTGATGAAGCACATCATTCCGATTTTAATCCGTATTCGATTGCAACAGTGTATGTGCATAGAGAATTCGATAGGGAAAAAGCTTTTCAGGTTTTTCTTTTTGTTTCCGCTTTAGCCGTATTTATTGAGAGTGGAATGGCAAAAAAGATTCTGCAAATCACTACAGACTTCATATTTAGATTTGCCTCAAGGAAAGAGGAAGACTTATTTAAAGACCTACCAGACTGGGTTGATAGAAAAACACTTGAAAGAATTATCCATGAAATAAGAACTGGTTCAAAACTCGGTGATAGATATGGAAGGAAGAGAATTCATAGAAAAGTTAAAGAAAGAAGTGAACAAAGCGGTAGTAGGTAAAGAAGACGTAATCGAGCTTTTAGCTGTAGCACTGCTTTCGAAGGGACATGTTTTGTTAGAAGGAGTCCCGGGAGTTGCTAAAACAACTATTGCAAAATCGTTTGCAGATGCGATAGGTTTAGAGTTCTCTAGAATTCAGTTAACACCAGATTTAATGCCCGCTGATATTATCGGTAGTACCTATTACGATCAAAAGAATTCTGAATTTAAGATAAAGAAAGGACCCATATTCGCAAATGTCGTTTTAGCAGATGAGAT
>CAZFII010000232.1:0-2019 GCA_964518925.1 uncultured archaeon | reverse complement strand
TGGTTCCGTTATGCTACCAGCTAAGAACATCGAAATTCCAAGAATTACTATCATAACGTACAATTGATATGCCAATGCAAAATTGCTTGGCAAAGTCTGAAGTATCGTATGCAATGCAACCGATATTATGGATATGATTGCGAATGCTATAACTATTTTAAAGAACAATCTCATATCATCACCAGCGCAAATATTATTAGGAAAGCACAAATCCAACCAGTATAAGCGGCTATAAGCGGCTCGATTCTCATGTTCTGAATATCTCTAACGTTTACCGAAAAACCTACAGATGCCAAAGTTATTGAAAACGCTATTGTTGATATAGGTCTCAGAAACCTTAAAACGTCTTCTGCAAGGACGAAACTTGAGAAGTATGAAACAATTAAAAACGCTGCGATATACCACGGAACGTAATAACGGTGTTTTGAATATATAACTGACATTAGAAACGCTACAACGGCAATTAAAGCTATTCTAACTCCTTTTACCTCTAAAGCCCACTTTACAATATCGTTACCAAGAGGTCTCGTTGCTATTTCGACGAGAGCAGTCTGATGAAGGGTTGCACCACATAGTAATGCGTACTTATCAGATGGAATGGAGAGTAGATAATACAGAAACGGGAGAACTATTGCACTCGTAAGACCAACAATCGTGATTATGATGATTGCTGCTGAAAACTCCTCTTTCTTGGGTTTTACTAATGGAGAAACGATCGCAATAGCAGAAGCACCGCATATAGCAGTTCCACAAGATATTAACGCTGATAACTTGTCGTTTAACTTAAACACCTTCTTACTGATAAGGTATACCATTATCCCTAACGTAAAAGCCGAAAGTATAGCTATTAAAGTGAATTTTGTTGCTATATTTGGATTTATTTTTATATTTGCTCCATACATTGCAATTCCTATTGGAAGGATTATCGAAAGGTATTTTTCTACTACTCTTTTGCAAGATTCATCAAAAAACGATCCAGCGAATATTCCAAATATCAACGCTAAGAACAGTGAATCAAAAGGCGGATAAAAGACACTTATCACGTATGCAACAATCCCACAAAGCGATATTATCGTAAGTATAACGCTATCTCTCATTTATATTTTCATAAGCTTAAAAAGTTTATTAAGGTTGTCCACGTACAAGATAAAATGACGACTTTAAGCTTTTCTCCCTATTTCGTGGATGAGTGTTAACCTAATGCGAAAGGAATATTTAATATTTAAAGCTTGCGCCCTTAAACATGCCCGAAAGGTAAAAGCTTTTATAATAGTATCTAAACGGAATAAGCTTTGTAGCAACTTCTGCAAATCTCTGGTAGTTTGGGAACTCTATAATTCAAGAAATCGCTTAGAACTCTTATTCTTTCTTCAAATATAGCTCTAAAGTTTTTATATTCCTTTGAATTCCAGATCTTTTTGAAATCCTTACAGTTTACATTTCCAAAGTACATTTTATCCACGTAAACTTCTCTACCTTCAAAAAATCTTACAATCTTATTAGACTTCGTTGGCAGATGCGAATACACACATGGTGCTACATCACCGTTTACAGTTATAAAACAGTTTCTTATTGGATTTTCTGCACATACCAAAGCTTCTTCGATCCTTAAAGGTCTTACCGCAAGATTTACATTTAACTCCCTTGCTAAAGCCTTTGCTCTATTAACGACATGGATGTATTCGTTTTTAACTTCATTCGAGTAAACCTTTAAATCTGATAGCTCTTTCTTCGGTATGTAATCTAAGTTGTTGGCAATTACTTCATCGACACCCAATTCTTTTGCAATTCTTACAAATTCCGGTAACTCATGAATCGTATCTTTTAACATTATAGTGTTTATGACTATCTTTGGTTTACCGTTTTTCTTTAAGTTCGATAGAACTCTTATAGAATCGAACAACTCGTTTAAATCGTATCCCCTTATAACTTTCTGTTTCAGATCGTTTACACTCGCTACAGATATCACTATTAAATCTATTCCAGCGTTTACGAGATCTCTCGCTAAATCCTTCAAAA
>CAZFII010000231.1:0-2019 GCA_964518925.1 uncultured archaeon | reverse complement strand
TAACAATAAACACGAACAAACTTAACAGAATTAGTTGCCAGATGTTAGTTTTAACTCGTGTGTTTATGCGAAAAATTTAAATATTTAATATATAAGCTTTTACCCTTTGAAAAGCATGTATAGGGGAATATTTATAGATGAAGATGGAATTCGTCACGGTTGTCTAATCGAAGATGAGTGCAAATTCGAAGAGAGCAGAGCAGAATACAATGATTACATAATAATCCCTACGTTTTTCAATGCGCATACACATCTAGCAGATTCAATCGCAAAAGAAGCTCCGTTTAAACCTTTAAGAGAACTCGTGTCTCCTCCCAATGGATATAAGTTTAAAGTATTGAAAGAATACGATATCAATAGCTTAAGGAAATGCGTAAAAATCGAAGTTGAAGTTGCAAGGAGATATGGGACAGTTTACTTTTTAGACTTCAGAGAAACGGATTTAGAGGTAGTTAAAGGTATTAAAGGAGTTATTCCACTTGCAAGACCTAAAAGCGTTGAAGAAGCAGAAACAATAGATTCATTTGGTTTTGGAATGAGTAGTATTAGAGACCATGACCTTGAATTTCTAGAAAAACTCAGAAAAATAGCTAAAAGAAGAAAAATGATTTTTGCAATCCATGCAGGTGAAATCGATTGTGAAGATGTAGATAAAGCCTTAGATCTTGAACCTGATTTAATAGTACACATGAACTTCTGCCCAGAAAAGTTAAAAGACGTCATCGATTTAGAAATTCCAGTAGTTTCGTGCATTAGGTCTAATGCGTTCTTTGGATTGTTAAATCCAAAATCTTACGAAATCTTAAAGGAATACGACTTATGGCTTTTAGGTACTGACAATGCAATGATCTCCTCAGCTTCAATTCTTGATGAATTGCACTTTGCATCTCTTGTCGTGAAAGATGATTTAAAATTGTTTAAAGCATCTATAAGGGGTAATAGAGTATTTGGATTTAGCAATGGTTTCATAGTCTTTAACAGAGATTACAACTTCAAGAATTCTAAAGATGTAATTGCTACAATTGTTAGAAGAGCAAATTACATCGATATAGAAAAAGTCGTATATCCCTATAATTTTAATAGAGCTATTAAATGATTTTAACTCTCAAATTAGATATTTTTGCAATATCAAGGAAATCCTTAATAATTCCTCGTTTCTATTTATGCAGATAGAAGCTATTAATATGTCTGGAGCTGGTTTTGGTTTTCCAATTTTTCTTAAGAGACGCTGTAATTTAATTGCTAAAACTTGATCTTCAGGTTTTATTATATAAACTGTTCCATGAAACTTGTCATAACTTAATATAGATAGCTGTAATTATTGTTATGTTTTCATGCATCTCTTCTTTATTTCTTAAATCTGTCTAAATTATTCTACTCTATCTCTCGCTTTATTTCTGAGTTCTTTCAAAACAGCTTCTTCGTCTTTTAATATAACATCCTCAACTCCAACAGCTATATTAAGTAAATCCTTTGAGATCGATCCTTCTATCATCTTAGTGTAAATCACTTTATTTATGATTTCTTGAGTTATAGTTTCTTTTAATTTAGGATTTTTTTCGATTAACCTTTCGATCTCTTCTGGAACCTCAATTATAACTTTTGGCATAGAATTCCTTAGTTTTGTATGCTTATTAAAATTGCTATCAGACTACACATTCAACAACGAGCTGAATTTTCAACTCCTTGTAATGCAATGAGCAAAACAGTAATTAACGATGCCTCGTTCGATGCTATATGATGTATCGGGGAAGAAGGGTGAACTACCAGACTTTTGAGAAAACAAAAAGATACGAGACGATAGTCCTGTTCGTTGAAATCGAAAACGCCCAGCATTCTGGATTCCTGATTAAAAAAGGGGAGAAAATCCTCCAGAAGGGTGAAATTGCAAAAGCGGTGAGAGATGCCAAAATTAAGGGCGTTGAAATGGCTGTAGCTCCACCGGCGAACACAAACGCTTTGATAATGTTAAGGATCACTCAAGATCTGGAAAAGATTTTGGATAATATGGATCATTTC
>CAZFII010000230.1:0-2021 GCA_964518925.1 uncultured archaeon | reverse complement strand
TTTTAATTTTTTCGCCATCGACCTTATCCTTATAAATTGTGAGGCACTCGCCGAAGTCCCAGCAATTGTTTCCATCATCGTTTAAACTTCCCATTACATTTCCATCGTTGCAAGAAAGATTAGACCCGTTGAAATAGCATTGAAATACTCTGTTACCATTATCAATTACAATTCTCAAGTCGTTGAGAGGAATCGAATCGCCTCCCTCATGAATAATATTGATAACGATAATGTTGGGATTACTTTTGTTTACTTTTCCAACGAAACTTGCGTAGGGGATATCTTCAAAGCTCGGTAGCAAACCTGAAATGTTTGCGGATAAAACTGCTACGAGAGTGACAACTATGGCTAATAAAAGCATTTCTCCGACTATTTCCGAAACACCTTTGTCGTTCATGTTAACCACCCAGAATGAATTCGAAGAGGATTACGGACGAAACGACAAATATGCATACATGCTTCAAACCGTGCAAGATGTGCCCCTTTTCCATCTGACCCGCGATTATTCCGGAAAATACGGCGAGCATTATTGAAATTCTGTACACCAAATCGAGTCCAGAAAAACTTACGACTCCGAACTCCGCAAAACTTGATAGGAAAGAAGTGTTTAAGCTGTAAATCGTGTATAGGAAGATGTAAAAGGAAAGATAAACTACGAAGAGGTAAGAAATACCGCTTACGAATCTTTCGGTCTTGAGTTTTAATCCGAACTCGAAGTCCTCTATCGTTATAAGCAGAACTTCCCTCAAGTTCTCAGTTGCCTGACTTGCGTTGATCAAAAGCGAAATAACCCTTCTTATGCTTGCAGTTCCTACTCTGTTCACAACTTCCATCAACGCATCTATCACGGTTTCCCCCCATTCCATTTCTGCGTAAGCCAACCTCAGCTCTCTGCTTAAAACGCCAATCTTTGAATCCTTTATTATTCGAACAACATCGTGCAGTGAGACGCCGACATCTTTCAGATTCAAAATCTCTCTAAGCAGGTTGGGTATATCCTTTTCAACCTTTCTTACGAGTCTCGCCCTGTATTCAAAGGCTATTAACAGCGGTATGCAAGACAGGACGAGTAGCAAAGCGAGGAAGCTCTCGAAGAATTTTAGCTTTATAAAATTTTTGTAGTATAACACCAAAAACGGTGCGACTGCAACTCCGCTGAAGTAAAGCGAATTGTAATAATTTTTCTTAATCGCTGTAAAGACCGAAGATATCATATCGCGAATACCTTTCTTCTCCTTTACTTTAACATCGTGATTAATCTTGTCGGAGACTATGGACGAAGGGTAGTAGCTCCTCCTTCTTATAATCTTCGTAACGCTCAGATCTTCCTTCACGTTTACGGTGTCTATGATGAATATCAGGAGAAGAGAACCAATCGGCAGGAATACGTATAAGTAGAGATAATACTCGTAGCCGACACTTTTTCCAACGATCTGCATGGCAAATATTACAACGATCAAAAATATTGGGAGTGCGACAAACATGACGACGTAAACTTCAGCCAAGATTTCTAAAGTTTTTAAATTCAATTCGGACTGCCTTTTCGCCCTCTCCCTGAAATGGTCTATCTTCGTTAGCATGTAATCCTTCAGGCTTCCTCCGCTCTCGAAAGCCATGATTAAGCCTTCTAAAAACTCTTTCAAGTTTTCAGATGGCGTTGAATTCGCCAAGTTCCTCATAGCACTGACGATGTCATCCCCAAACAGCTCAACATCCCTTACAATAAATCCGAATTCTTCGGAAACTTCTCCGTATATTTCCTTCTCTTGATATATCATTTTGAATATTTCGTAGAGCGGGAGAACTTCGCAAAAAGCCTGCATGTATGTTATCGCATGTGGCAATTTCAGATCGATCTTGGTTTTCCTCGACTTCATCTTTATAGAGGGATATGTCGCAAAGAAAGCGTAGGTGATGAGAAAGAAGAGCAAGGGAAGGAGGGGAAACATGAACTTGAACTTCGGCATGAGGGTTATTATATAGCCGGTGATTGAAGACGAAACGCTCCCGAACAGAGCGAT
>CAZFII010000229.1:0-2022 GCA_964518925.1 uncultured archaeon | reverse complement strand
GTGATATAATGAAAGCACATGCAAGAGAGATTTCGAGATTGTATGGATAATAGACATATGAAGGTGTTAGTCGTAACTGGAAGACTCGCAGAAAAAATAGTTAAAAAATCTGTTGGAGATTTAGCAGATGTATACGTGTGCGATATAGATGTTGCAGCTTTTATTACTCCAAAGATGCTTGAGGGATTGAATTTAAGTGATTACGATTTAGTTTTAGTTCCCGGATTAACTAAAGGAAATAACTGGAAGAAACTTGAAGAAAAAAAAGGTGTAAAAATTAGACTTGGGCCAATTCATGCATACGATTTGAAATACGTTCTAAAATACGTGGAGAGTATCGAATTTTCGCATGAGACTCCCGCATGTAGATTAATTGAATCGAAAAAAGCTGAAGACGTTATCAATGAAGTTAATTTCTTAGAAGAGGATTACGTTTTTAAGATAAGAGATATTCCAATTGGTGGAAAGAGTAGAATGAAGGTAGTTGCAGAAATAGTGGACATAAACACTGATAATTTAACAGAAAGAATAGATTACTACATCAAAAGCGGAGCAGACATAGTAGATTTGGGAATTCCACTTGAATTCGATATCGAAACGATTAACAAAGCAATTAAAATAGCTGTTGATTATTCAAAGGTTCCAGTTAGCATAGACACATTCAGTAAAAAAGCAATTGAAATCGGAGTTAAACATGGTGTAGATATGGTTATGAGTATATCATACAAAAATTTAAACGCCTTAGATGTAATAGACGATCAAGCGGTTGTGGTCGTTGAGAGAGATGTAGAAAAGTTAGTTAAACTCGTTAACATAGCTAAAAACAAAACTGAAAAGGTTATCGCTGATCCGATTTTAGATGCACCTTTAAGCGTTGCAAAATCAATAGTTAGATACGTTAAGTTTAGAGAAATCGATAAGACTACTCCAGTTTTATTTGGTGTCGGAAATGTTACAGAGCTTTGTGATGCGGATTCAATAGGTATAAACGCTTTACTTGCATTTATAGCTGAGGAAATCGGTTGTAATCTTCTCTTCACTACTGAAGCCAGCTCAAAAACGATTGGAAGCGTTAAAGAGTTAAAAATTGCAACTTATATGGCTAAAGCTTCAAAGCTTCGTAAAACTCCACCAAAGGATTTGGGTCTGAGCTTGTTAGTATTAAAGGAAAAGGTTAGATATGATGGCAAGGAATTACCAAAAGATTACGTTAGAGCTGTTGAAAGTAAAGAATTCATAAGAGATCCGCTCGGAGATTTCATAATATACACAGCTAAGGATTACATCGTTTGCAAGCACGACAAAATTACTATTATTGGAAAAAACGCTAAAGAGATTTTTGATACAATTTTAAGGTATGGATTAGTTTCCAGATTGGATCACGCATCATACCTTGGTAGAGAGTTGAAAAAAGCTGAGATCGCTCTGAAGCTTAACAAAAACTACATTCAAGATAGAGAATTGAACTTTGGATACTTCGAAAAATGGTTGTGATGCAACATTGTTAACACAATGTAGTGGAATTAGGAAATCTGTTAAAGATTAGTTTCAGGAGAAACTTTCAACTGCATTTCAAATATTTCACGTCTATAGCCCATAGATACCAGAATCAACAACGATTTATTTTTACAGTACTTTAGAACTTCTTTAAGGATAAGCATGGAAAGAACTTCTGCTGTCAGTTGCCCAGATGAATAAACATCTACTGCTATTTTTCTGGTGGTTTTAACACTTTCTTGATTCTATGATAATAAATCTTCACTGATTCATGACTTATATGCTGGAAAAGAGGAATAATCTTGCTCGCTTTCCTCAACGAGAGTCTGTAGAAGTAAAACAAGAATGATAGTATCTTTAACTTCACCTTTTTCTTATTCCTTCCAAAGGCTTTTTTAGCTTTTATTTCCTTTATCAATAGCTAAATTTATCTTGTGTTTTTATTTTTTAACGCTATTCTTGACAGTGTCGTTGTATAGTAGTTAAAATAAATTTTTTTATTATAGTTGCATATGTTATAGTAAA
>CAZFII010000228.1:0-2030 GCA_964518925.1 uncultured archaeon | reverse complement strand
CTCGGATTGTGAATTACTCCTCGCAGGCGTGTCCACTTTAGACACCACCTCAACTATAGCAGCATAAATAACTTACAAAACATATTCAAGTTCCTAACAGGATCCAAACAAATAATCGAGCAAAAGAATATCTTAATTGCTTTAAAGAAGAAAACTTATTCAACTAAGCTTCTTTGCAAAGCAAGTACTTGATTCTTCTCAATCTTTCACTTTTAGCATAATAACTGATATGGACACATTCAGATTAGTAATAGAAGCCCAAGACATTCCGCATAATATATTAACTACGCAACAGCTTCGTCTGGAAGACATATCTGAATATTTCTTGCCTCCTGATATCTACTGCAAAGTGAATTAAATCTACCTCTATCATTTCTGAGCTTTAATAGACTATTATCAACAGACACTAAATAAACTTCTCCCCTACTTGCAGCAGCTAAAGCCACCTTCAAAAATTTTACATCCTCTCTATCATCAACAAACTCCTCGACTTCGTATCTTTCGAGTTTACTTGATTCAATAACATGGAAACTGTAGGATACAAACTTTCTTGGTATACATTTGCGTAATCTTAATAAATTTCTTAGCAAATTGTTAAAAATCCTAATAACACTGCTATGAAATTCTGGTAAGGGGTGACAGTTGTTGTATCTCCTTATCTTAGCGGGAACTATTTTATACTCCTTTAAAATCTCAGTTGATAGCAGTATTTCTACATCGATCCTCTCTGCTATTCGGGGTAGCCGACTCCCAAAATGGTTTATGGATCGGATCTTATCTTCGCTTTTGTCTCCACATGGAATGAATACACCCGTGTCTATTACAAGTCTCACAGGCTACCACCTAAAACAGATAGGCAGTAATCTTCTCCGAATCCGGTAGCTCCTCCAAAGTTCCATCCTCGTATACGTTTATTTTCCTCACAGATGTCCAAGGCTCTTCTTTAGTTCTTTCCAAGTAATAGATTCTTACGTCATCGGCACTTACATTCCCTTCTCCAACAAGCTTGGTTATCGATAACGGGATAATTTCTGAATGTGTCGTTATAACAACCGTCAGATTTTTATTGATTGCTCTATCAAGAATTTTCTCCATGATCTCAAACTGATATACTGGATTCTTATATATTTCAGGTTCTTCGATTACGATTAGACTGTTCTCTGTTGCTTTTTCCAAAATTAAGTTTATTAGAAGAGCATCTACCTGCCCGTCCGGAGCCATTTCTGGTGGTAGTTTAAGGTTTGTATAAGGATCCCTGACAGTAAACTCAATCAGTGACAGGAGCGGGCTAATTTCCACAACGTATCCACCTAAGCTTTTCAAATCCCCTCTTATCGGCTCGATTCTGTACCCCGTTAGAGCTTTATTCAAATCTGTAAAAAATACCTGTGCGGGCGGAAACAATGGTAGCTCTTCGAGTATTGGTTTGATAAAACCAACAACTAGAGGCAAAAATGAGCTTGAATCGGGGCTTTTTTGAACTTCTCTGGCAATTTTTGGTAAGACACGAAGTGCTTGGAAGTAGGCTACTCTTCTTGATGGCAGCAAAAATTCATCATTCCACGGACTTTTGTCGGGAGTTTCACGAGTCCTTCCACCAAATTTAGCGAGGCTTTTACCAGCACTTATTTCGACGGGATAACACCTCTTGTTTCTCTCCATTCTTACAATGTCCTTCAATTCACACCCATAAAGCATGGTCAAAAGCTTCTTGAAATCGTATTTCACAACCTTCGAAAGAAAGTACAGAGCATAAGCTAAACTCGACTTGCCTGTTGCGTTTTGTCCTAAAAATATATTGATTCTGGCTAAATCGAAATTAGCTTCTTTTATGCATCTCCAGTTCCTGATTTTTGCATTCATAGTCAGTTCTTAGCTGAAAAAATATATAAATCTAACTCCACGCTCACATCTCAGAAATCTGAGATGATTAGAGGTAGGCGAGCGGAGCGTCAGGAGTGTGTTATGAGGTCATGGGAAGAACACAACGCCTGCGAGTGCGCATCCATTTTTCTCAACAGAATGCTCTG
>CAZFII010000227.1:0-2056 GCA_964518925.1 uncultured archaeon | reverse complement strand
GCACATCTTGGCTGAAGCCTTTAAAGGCTTTCGAGTTTTTAAAAACAAATGTCCCTTCTTGTATTTAATGTTACTTAAATCGAAAACTGCGTCGAACCCCAAACGTTATATACTTCCTATGCCATATTTTCTATGTGCTCAGAAAGAAACTTAAAGAGATACTCGATAAAAAACCAACTGGGAATGTTGTTGCTGCTGTTTTAGTTCCGATAATTGAAAGTTCAGATCCAAAGCTTGTAATGATTATAAGATCTAAAAATTTGAAAAGGAGCGCTGGACATATAGCGTTTCCTGGCGGGATGATCGAAGATAACGAGGAGCCAGTAGATACAGCTTTAAGAGAAGCTAGAGAAGAATTGGGAATCTGCGATGCAACAGTTTTAGGTTATTTAAAGCCAAAGGAGGTTAGAGAATATAGAATAAAGTTGTGTCCCGTTGTTGGTATAATTAAAAACGATAAGTTTAAACCAGATAACATAGAGGTGAGTAGGGTTTTAGTGGACAGCTTTAAAAACGTTTTAAAATCGAGAAGAGTTGTAGACTGGGGACCTTGTTTTGAATGCTGTGGTGAAATCGTATGGGGTGCTTCGAGTAGAGTTCTTGATGAGTTGTATTTAAGGATAGTTAAGAGATACGGTTCCATAGATTCGTTCTTTGAGGCTTAGTAAACGCTTTTATAGTCGTAAATTCTTATAGACGATTATATGGTTAAAGTTGCGGATTACATGACCAGAAACGTTCATACACTTAAGCCAGATAACACCGTAGAAGATGCTATAAACCTAATAGAAAAAACTGGACATGATAGCTTTCCAGTAGTAAATGAAAAAGGAGAAGTTGTTGGATACGTTTCAGCAATAGATCTATTGAAAAAAGATCCCAAAACGAAGATTCGTGACGTAATGTCGAAGAGGTTGTGTGTTGCAAGAGAGTACATGGATTTAAGAGATGCAGCTAGAGTAATGTTTAGGACGGGACATTCAAAGTTGCCAGTTGTAGACGATAGAAATAGATTAGTAGGTATAATCTCAAATGCAGATGTAATAAGAAGTCAAATAGAAAGAGTAACGCCCGAAAAGGTCGAAAAACTCAAAAAAACTATAGAGAGGATGCATAAAATTAACGTAATCGTTGAAAGGGGAAAAATAGATATCTACAGCTTAATACCGACTCAAAGCAAGATATACGCTGACGAGTTGAGAGGTAGGATTTACGAGTTAAAGAGGGGTTTGGCTGAGCCAATTGTTGTTATAAAAAAGGGTTCAAAATACTACTTAGCAGATGGTCATCATAGAGCCGTTGCAGCGACAAAGATTGGATTAAAAGAGCTTGATGCTTACATATTAATTGTTCCACCAGATGTAGAACTCGGCATCGAGAAGATCGCTAAGAAAAAAGGATTGAGGACAATAAAAGACATTGAAATAATAGAGGATGTACCACATCCCCTTGTAGAAATAACCTTTAGGAGGGTTGAATGATTTATTAATAATTTTTAATTATGTTTTGGAATAGATAAATTTAGAATTCAAAAACCATTAAGTATCTACTATTTTTATTTTATGATTAAGTATTAATTAGTAGAAGATTTAGATGTTCAATTCAGCTATGACAAATTCAATGTTAAAGATGTAACATTAAATACCAAGAATGGTGAAGTCTTAACGTTATTATATCCAAATGGAAATGGTAAAACTACTATTTTGAAGTATATCTACGGCTTGCTAAGACCCATAAGGAATTGTGTTTTCATAGATGGTAAAAATTTTCACAGTTTTAACCTTACATGATCCAAATTTGGCTTATATTTATTCTGATACGATAGCTATGGTTAGGAACAGCGTAATGAAATTATGGTTGAAGATTATAAAGTTTCTATTCGAATTTTTAAATTCAATAGAATTCATTTCATAATGTCTAAGATAGAAGTTATCACAGAAATTTTAATTCTACATCGGCTGTTTTGGATTCTGTACTTAAACTTATATAGAGTTAAAGTATATATAAAAATTAATTACCAATTAGGTAATTCTATACTGAGTTCTCTTTGATACAG
>CAZFII010000226.1:0-2072 GCA_964518925.1 uncultured archaeon | reverse complement strand
TTGCCAAATATTTCACTTTCGGAACTACTGTAAAGAGCGAGGCTTTCTTAGCGACATTTTGTAACATTTATACTTCTAAGCTCGTCAAAAGTTAAAACCCTTGGAGTTACGAGTTTTTCATTTTTCCAAATTTCTTCCGCTAATCTCCTAAATATATTCGCAACATCGCTTTCTGGCATGAATTCTAAAACAGTCTTGCTGTTTAGCTCACTCAAATTTATCTCTTTACTTCGAGGAATAACACCGATAAGCCTACTGCCAATCATCTCAGCAAATCTCTTCACGATTTCTATTTCACCTTTAACTCCTCTCGAATTACATATAATTCCACCAAGCTTAGCTCCAACTCTCCTTATGGCTTTGCATATATTGTTTGCAGCGAAAAGAGATAAGTATTCACCAGAAGTTACGATGTAAACCTCCCTTGCATATCCCCTACGCATCGGAACGGCAAATCCTCCGCAAACTACATCTCCGGGCACATCGTATATTATCAAATCCAAATCTAAGTCGAAAACTCCTAAATCTTTAAGTGTTTTAAAGGCTAAGAGAAGACCTCTCCCAGCACATCCAATTCCGGGCTCGGGCCCTCCGATTTCAACACATAAAACTCCATTGTAACCTTTGTGAACTACTTCTTCGAATTCCACACTTTCTTTCTCAACTATAAGCTCCAAAAGTGGTTTGAGCTGTTTTCCAACTATGTTAATCGTTGAATCCCTTTTTGGATCGCATCCTATCAACATGACTTTTTTGTTTTTTTCTGCAAGTGCTACAGCTATATTAGATGCTATGGTAGATTTTCCTATACCTCCTTTTCCGTAAATAGCTATTTGCTTGATACTATCACCTCTGCAATCTTTTTTGCTAGATTTATCGCCCCTTTATAGCACATTGTAAGCTGTTCTGAATGCATTACATCGCATATCGGTATTCCAAGTATTTTAGTAAAAGCTCTCTCGTACAAGCCTCCTAGTATTATATCTGGTTTTTCATCTTCAATAGCACTCAAAACGTCTCTAAATTCTGGCTCGATTAATACTTTAGGGCTAATTCCGCACTCGTTTGTAACCCTTTCCAAGTCTTTTAAAGTCGTTTCACCAACTCTATCTATTGAAACGAGCACTGGGATCATTCCCAATTCATGCGAAAATCTTACAAGAGGGGCAGATCTGCTTGCACCACTTATTATGCAAACCCTTTTACCATTTAGCTTTTCTTTGAATTTTTCGATTTTCCCTTTTGCTATTCTCTCTTCTTTGTTGATATCACTACTGATATCTAAATCGAATTCATCTGCAATGGATTCAAAGAATTCCCTTGTATTAGATATACCTATTGGTAAAAGTGGGTCTATGTAATCAATTCCAAATCTTTCCTTTAGATATCTTGCTGCATCGAACCCGCTTGCTTCGCACATGATAACGTTAAGCGATGCCTTAGATGCCTCTCTTATAGTAGATAAATTGGTCTTAGCTGTAAGAATTGCATTTAATTTAATCCCCATAGTCGATAAGAGGCGACTAATTTCTTCTACATCTTTTCCATATCTGTAAATCGCAAGCAGATTTACAGTTTTATCTGTTTTTTCGTTTTCTCTAACTAATTCAACTATTTTTCTTAAAGCTTCTTTATATCCTTCTATCTGATCCCCCTCAAAACCACCAGATTGAATAGCTATAATCTCGGCAGAAATTTCATCTCTGATATCTCTTACAACTAGTTCAACATCTTCACCAATTATACTACTTGCACAAGAAGTTAAAACAACTATTAAATTTGGAGAATAACGCTTATCCACTTCCCTTATAGCTCTTCTCAGCTTTGCCTCACCGCCAAATATGACTTCTTTTTCACTCATCTCAGTGGTAACGATTCTATTAACCTTCGCACCCCTAACAGTCAACAGATACCTTAAGTTGTAGGCACATCCAATAGGACTGTGTAGCAAAGCTATAGCATCTGTAATTCCCAAAACAACTCTAACTGCTCCAAAAAGCTTACAGGTTCTATAGGGTTCCACTTGATTAAATCTGCAAGTGGTATTATATATGTATTGTTGGCATACTTAT
>CAZFII010000225.1:0-2088 GCA_964518925.1 uncultured archaeon | reverse complement strand
TAAATCTGTTTAAGTAATTCTTCACAAACCTCTATGATCTTCTTGTTCGCTTCTTTTATCACTTCTATTGGATTTTTTCCATCTGTTCTTACGTAAAGTTCTGGTTCACCAACGAGTGGATGAGGTATGTTATACTTAGCTAATACAACGTTTTTGTTTTGTGCTAAGTAATGTTGCAGTAAGTTCAAAAACGTGTGATCTTCACCTTTAACGATCATTTTAACGTAGTTATCTCCCAATTCAACTATTTTGACTTCCATATGTTTCAGTTTTGTGAATCGCTTAAAATAATTTTTCGATTCTGAAAACCTCTACCGCTATGTTTTTAAATGGTTTTTCATGAAACGAATACGTCCTCTTAAGAGGTATCAAGAACTTCCAGAAGTGTGTAACTTTGAAACCATACCTTTTTGCAAATCTACTAACGAATTCTGAACTTCCAGCGGAATGTATGGTGTATACAACATTCGATATCTCAAAAGCTTTGATGAGGAATTTTCTGTCAGCATGTCTTTTCTGAATTCCAAATGGCGGATTCATGATCGTGGTAACCCTCTTTTTAATTGATACGTCTTCAACTCTTGAAACAACGAAGTCAACATCGACATCAAATCTTTTGGCGTTACTTCTAGCTATTTTTATTGCTTCCACATCAACATCAAATCCTATTGCGTAAGCACCAAGTAAAGCTGAAGCAATCGATAAAATCCCAGTACCACAACCGAGATCTACAACGATTTTTAAATCGTTAAAGAGTTTTGCATTTACAACTATAAAAGATGCAAGCTTTGGAGGAGTTACGTACTGCTCTAACTCTATTTTCGGATTTTTAAATCCTTCAAGCGATTCTAAAATTATTTCAAGTTCCCTCTTCACGATACTATTTCAGCAAACTTCTTTGCACCTACTTCCTCTGGACGTTTTTCAGAAATTTCATCGTCTATCTCTATTTTCTTGCTTTTTTTCTTGTTCCACTCCTCAACTATTTTTCTCATTTTCTTCCTTCGCATTGAGAAAGCAAAAGTCACGAATTCTTCAAATAGCTTTAAGTCTTCGACTTCAATTAACGGCTCAGGGATTATTTTTACTACTGCTGCTTCAACTTTCGGTTTAGGTTTAAAAACAGTCGGCTTAACGAATTCTAATATCTCTGCTTTACAATAAGCCTTACTTATGACTCCTAATCTGCTGTCTTCTTTAACCAATCTTTCAGCAAATTCCCTTTGATACATAACTACAGCTAAATCGAACTTATACTTAAACAGTTTAAACGTTAGGGGAGAAGAAATCTGAAAGGGTATGTTTGAGACGAATTTATTAAACTCTGGGAATTCAACCTTTAAGGCATCTCCATGTATTATTTCGAATTTTCCAATTTCTATTTCAAAGGAAAACTTCTTTTTTAATAAATCAACGAGCCTTCTATCCTTTTCAATTCCTATGACTTTACACCTATCTAACAGTACTCTCGTAAGTCTTCCAGTTCCACAACCAACTTCGAGAACGACGTCGTCTTCACTTAATTCAGCGTAATTAGCAATTCTGTTTAACAAAGCCTTACTTACCACTATGTGTTGTCCCAACTCTTTTCTAAGTCTCACAGAGATATTTAGATTAGAAGTTTTTTAAGGATTTTATGATAACTCTTAAAAAGTATTTCAAATCTTTAAATGTTTATGGAAAAACTACAATGGCTTGAGATACAAAACTTTAGAGGTATTAAGTATGGCAAATTAGAAAAATTTACAGATTTGAACATCTTCATAGGAAGGAACAACACTGGCAAAAGTACAATTTTGGAGGGAATATATTTGAATCTTTTATGTGAGTATTCTAAAAATGGTCTTGTAGGCTTATTTAATTTTTATGATTTCTTTCACAAAAATCCCTTTGAAATCTTAAAAAACAAGAGAAAAAGAGATTTTGATGATTATTGGGCATATAAGAAAACATTTCCAATAAAGATTTCGTCAAATCTACATAAATTAACAATTCCAAGATTTATTGCGAAATATGAACGTGGACAACCTAAAAACGTAGTCTTCTTATATCCTGAACTATGCCTAGATCCATCATACCCGTTATACG
>CAZFII010000224.1:0-2092 GCA_964518925.1 uncultured archaeon | reverse complement strand
ACCACTAATATAATTATATATCATTAACATTTAAAAACCTTTTGCTGATCAATTCATTGTAGCCAATTTAAATACTTCATCAACAATATTATATCATCACCGCACTAAGTTGACACATCCATCAATTCAAAAACGAATCTGTTTATCTCGTAAAGTGGTGAGGAGAGGTTTTTGAACTTTCCACGACTTATGTATGGACTTATTAATCCAGCACCTTTCAACTCGGCAATTACAACCCCTCCATCTCTGTTCCTTTTTGTTGATGCTTTAACTATTGCCTCTCCATTAACTATGCAGTTTTTTGAGTGTGGAATAACCTCTTTAAGGATTTCAACGAAATCCTCTGGATCTTTCTCGCCAATTCTTTTGAAGTATTCAACTACTACATCGTCAATGTTTGCCTCGCCATCATCTTTGAGCTTTTTAAAGAAAAATCTGATTATATATGGTATTTCGAATTTGTCAGAGGTTGTGATCCTTGCATCCCATGAAAGTGATGCATTTAAAGAGTTAATGGGTAGAGCTAATCTGTAGTATTCAAGTAATAACATCATTTCAAAGTCAATCTCATGAGATGGAATGTAACCCTCATCACAGTATTTAATTAGCAGTTCAACAGCTTTTTTAGCATAGCTATCCCCACCAAGTATCCTTACTACTTCTTTTACATCGGTCATGCTTTAAAAAAGATTTAAGATCAGTAGACACATTAACTTTATGGAGATAACAGAGATATCTGGTGTAGAATGTGCTGGAATAAGGGAAAAGTACGGTTTGGGAATAGTTAGATGTCGTGGCTTTGTTGCTGGAGTTTTTACGAAAAACAGAATAAAGTCAGCATCTGTAATCGTATGTAAAGATCATATTGCAGATGGAAGGATTGAGGGGTTAATAGTTAACAGTGGAAATGCAAATGCATTTACTGGCGAAAAGGGTATAGAAAACGCCAGAAAAATGTGTAGAATCTTAGCGAGTTTAATGAAATGCGATGAAAGGGAAATTGCAATAGCATCAACTGGTATAATTGGAAGACAATTGGACATGGATTGGATAGAGAAGAGGATTCCAGAAGTTTATTCAAGACTTGGAAAGACTAAAAGACATGCCGAGGATTTTGCAAAAGCGATAATTACTACTGACAGATTTCCGAAGAAGGCTTATTCAAAATATCCAAGGATTTCCGCAGTAGCAAAAGGTGCTGGAATGATCTCACCAAACATGGCAACAATGCTCTGCTTTATATTCACGGATGCAAAATTCGATTCTGGCGAACTCTACGAAATGCTTAAAGAAGCGGTAGATTTGTCTTTCAACAGATTGATCGTTGATGGAGATATGTCTACGAATGATACCGTTTTACTTATCTCTACAGCTAGAGAAAGAGTTAACAGAGATGATTTTCAAAACGCTTTAAATGGAGTTTGTCTTAACGTTGCAAAACAAATTGCAATGGATGGTGAAGGAGCTACTAAGCTTGTAGAGGTATTTGTTGAAGGTGCAAAGAACAATTGTGATGCATTGAGAATTGCAAGAGCAATAGCATCATCTTTACTCGTCAAAACTGCTATATTCGGTAACGATCCAAACTGGGGCAGAATTGTTGCTGCTATGGGATACAGCGGTGCTGATGTCGATGAAAAGGTAGATATCATTTTCGAAGGAGTATCAAAGGTAAAGTTAGTTGAAGATGGAGTTCCCACTGGAAGGGAAGAGTACGCAAGGGAAATCTTAAGAAAAAGCGATGAAATAAAGATTAAAGTAAAACTCAATAAAGGTAGTGGAAAAGGTTATGCAATTGGTTGCGATCTCAGCTACGACTACGTCAAGTTAAACTCTGAATATACTACATAATTATTGAAATTTATCTCTAACAATTCTCGCCACTTTTTCGATATAACATTTTGCTGGACTTGTTAATGTTCCCTCTGCTATAACCCGCTGTGTTCTATGTGCAGAAGATCCCCTTATTACTTTTGGCCTACTAAACTTTCTTGCTATGCAAACTAATTTTTCACCAACTAAAACATATTTTGGATCATATATCTCTACTTGCCCCATAGAAATCACTCTTCTATCCTAAGCTTACCTTCCT
>CAZFII010000223.1:0-2103 GCA_964518925.1 uncultured archaeon | reverse complement strand
AGTTTTATGGTGTTCTATAATTACTGGAGGTGTTAAGTTGACACTACCTATGTTAAGTGGACAGATCCATTCACTTTATGTAAAAATTTAAATATTTGATAATATATATCTTTATATTCTAGTGAATATATTTCTAAAAAGAATGAAAATCCATATAAGTTTTTTCCCAAATCAGATAAACAACTCACTAGTATTTCCAGCAGTGTTTAGAGGTGTGTTTTGCGTGAAAGCTAAAAAGATTACCGATGAAATGTGCATCGCTGCAGCTAAAGCTCTAGCAGAATTCGCTGAGGAAAGAGGAATTAGTGAACATTACATAATTCCAAAAATGACAGAAAGTGAGGTGTTCCCAAGAGTTGCGACGGCAGTAGCTCTTAAAGCCATTGAAATAGGTGTTGCAAGATTAAGGATGAGTGAAGAAGAAATATACGAAGAAACCAGATCGATAATCCTTAAAACCCAAGAAAAAATTAAAGTACTACAGGAGTTAGGGTTTATAAGTTATCCTCCAGAGGTTTAAGTATGAGAATTGCATTACTCGGTGGAACGGGAAATCTTGGAAAAGGACTTGCATTGAGACTTGCGAAACTCGGCTATGAAATAATTATCGGATCGAGAAAACTTGAAAAAGCTAAGAGTAAAGCTTCTGAGTATTTGAATGAAGTAGGCAACGCAAAGATATATGGCTTAGAAAACGTATATGCCGCTGAAAAGTGCGATATCGCTATTTTTACAATTCCCTGGCAACACGCCTTCAGTACAGCGGAAACGCTAAGAGATGTATTAGAAGATAAAATAGTTGTATCTCCCTTAGTTCCAATGGAAAGGGTTAACGGTGTATTTATCTACGTTAGACCTAAAGAAGGTTCTGCTGCTGAGAAACTTGCATCCATACTTACTAAGAGTAGAGTAGTTGCAGCATATCACAGCATCCCAGCAAACAGATTTGCTAAGGTTGATGAGAGATTCGAATGGGATGTACCGATATGTGGAGATGATGAAGAAGCAAAGAAAACAGTCATAGAAATTACAAATAAGATAGAAGGTCTCAGAGCGCTTGATGCTGGGCCTTTATCAAATTCGTATCTTGTAGAATCTCTTACTCCACTCATTTTGAACCTCATGATAAAAAACAGGCTTGGAGAATTAGGTGTTAAATTCGTTTAATGCGGGGGTATGATTCAAACCCACGAACTCCTATGGGACCGAACCATAAATCAGCAATTGTATTTTACGATAGAGACCGAGAGAAATGGTTTAAGTGGGTTAAAAAGGACGTTCCTTCCTCTGTAGGAGATTATAAAAATAAACTCGATAAATATTTACAAGAAAAGAAGATCAACACACCAGAAGAATTTAGAGAGTTGACAGAGTCTATACCACTTACAAAATCTGGCAAACCAAATCGACATGCATATAATGCTATAGCCAATTACATTAGATTTTTGGAAAAGACAGGTAAGATACGCAGAAGCCAAGCTATGGATTTTAGAGCAGTAATTCCTACGATCAAGACTGAATCAAGATCAGAAGTCGAGAAAGCTGTAACTGAGGGAGACATTATCAAAGCTTATAATGACATAGCTGATAAGGGTTTGATCAAGAAGGCAAGACAACTTGCATTCAAGTTATTGCTCTTTACAGGGCTAAGAGGGATTGTTTTATACTTAATGAAAAACTTCGATCCAAGCGTGATCGAGAAGTCATATCTTGCGTTTGGTATTCCTGAAGATTACAAGGCTAAGATTCATTCACGCAAGCATGACACGAAGAGAGGATATGTTGCGATATTTCCGAAAGAGTTAGTTAGTGATTTGACTGAAATCACATCTAAGTTGAAGATTGATCGATTTGTGATCCGTAAAGACCGTATGTTCAGAAATCCAAAGAATGCTATCGACTTGACCTTACTTCGGAAATATCATCACAACTTCTTCAACGATCATGCTTTGAGAGTACCAGATATACCGGCAGATGTTTACAGAATTATTGAGTTCATGCAAGGTAGAACTCACAAGACTATTAGTGGTCAAAGCTATAGAGAGCACACGTTCAGACTGCTGTTAGGCTCTATTATTACTTGATCGACTGTGTTCAAAGAGA
>CAZFII010000222.1:0-2118 GCA_964518925.1 uncultured archaeon | reverse complement strand
TTAAAAATTTCTAATCAGTCTTGGTTCTTTCTCAAACAGGACTGAAAATCCTAAATTCTTAAGGAAAGTCGCAGATCTCTTGTTTTTACCATGTAACATCAATTCGAGTAAATCCTCTTCACTATCCATATCTACAGATGCATAAAACGAATCGAAAACAGCATAATCAAATCCCAAGTCCCTTGCAATCCCTATATGTCTCAAAAAGCTTCCATAATGATACGAAACTCTAAAACCACTTCTTCGAACTAATAACATATTTGTTCCTCCTCTTCTCCCGGGAGCGATTACTACGTCACCTTTTGTATTAAAAAACCTGTTTAACACATCTTCGTTTAACAGCGGTAAATCGGACATTATAACTGCTACTGGTATATTTTTCAATTCATCGTTTATACACTCATCTAAGCTTCTCTTGTCTATGCTAATTTTGACATCAATATCTAAATCGATTTTAGCTGGGGAGATTATCTTTATATCATAATCAAAAGATTTTAAAACATCCAATAAGTCCAAGAGCATGAGTTTAGCAAACTCTTCTCTTTCCTTTCTGCTCAATATCTTTGCTAACCTTGACTTTGGATTTTCAGATTTGAATGGAACAACAATTCTCATGAGAAAATCCTTTCTATTAACCAGTTCGAATCGAACTTGACTAAATCGTCATAGCCTTGCCCTACCCCTAAAAACAGAACTGGTTTACCAGTAACGTAACTTATGGATATCGCAGTTCCACCCTTGGGATCTGCATCAAGCTTCGTTAATATACTTCCATCTATCCCAACTGCTTCGTTGAAGATTCTTGCTCTCTCAACTGCATCGTTTCCAGCTATACTCTCATCAACGAATATCGTTAAATCTGGCTTTGTAACTCTTTTAATTTTACCCAATTGTTCAATTAAATTCTTCTTCGTGTGCATTCTTCCAGCTGTATCCGCTAAGACTACATCTATTCCCCTGCTCTCAGCATGCTTTATCGCATCGTAGATAACTGCTGCGGGATCTGCACCAACCCTATGTTTTATAAGTCTAACTCCCAATCTGTCCGCATGCTCTTGTAATTGCTCTATTGCTCCAGCTCTGTAAGTATCTCCAGCGGCTAAAACTACACTGTAGCCAAAATCCATAAGTCTTTTAGCAATTTTGGCAATAGTCGTAGTTTTCCCAGTTCCGTTTACACCAACAAATATTATGTTCAAAGGCTTTTTCTCCGCTATTCTCTTCTGAATGAATTCATCAAAATCGAATCTATTTGCATCAAGAATTTCCTTAATAATAAACTTTAATTCGTTTAGAACTATATCTGAGATTTTCTCAGTAACTTTTCTCTTCCTTCCAACTAATCTGCTCTTCAACTGCTTTGAAATCTCCTCAACTACTTCAAATGCAACATCACTCTCAAGTAAAATTATTTCCAAATCTTCTAAGATTTCATCAACTTGCTTTTCGCTGATAGTTCTTTCTAATATAAGAGATGTAAGCTTCTCCTTTAATCCCACCTTTTTTTCAGGTTTTGGCTTTTCTTCAGTTTTAAGAATTACCTCTGTTTCTTCGACTTTTTTAGCTTCTTCTACTTTCTTTATCTCTTCTTTTTCTTTTCTGTCAATCTTTTCCTTTAAAGCCTTTAACTTCTCCTTTAAAAACTTAAACATAATCTACTTCTCCTTCTCTCCCTCTTTAGCAAGTTTCGCTAATTCTTCTTGAACTTTCGAGGCTTGATTTACTATTTGTTGCAAAATAGTCGTAAGCTTTTGAACATTATCCTCTAATCTTTCCTTTTTCTTTTTTACTGATTCAATAGCATCCTTAACGTCTTTCTCTATGTAAACTCCTGCTCCTACATCGACTAAAAATCTCTTTGAATCCTTTACGTCCACATATGCAAAAACTCCACCGCCTACATTCATCAAAGCTTCACAACTATCAACAGAATTGAAGTACTCTAAAGCTTCAATAGCTCTTTCAAACTCGTTTGCAAGTAGTTCTAACTCTATTATTTTTCTTTGAAC
The DNA here is from genome assembly GCA_964518925.1 of uncultured archaeon. GTDB lineage: Archaea > Halobacteriota > Archaeoglobi > Archaeoglobales > Archaeoglobaceae > CAYWXE01. The sequence continues at coordinate 109 of CAZFII010000222.1, read as the reverse complement.
GGCTTCAGCTTCAGCTTGTAGTCTTTGCAAAACTGCAAGCCTCTCTTGAATAAGTCTTTCTCTCTCCTCCATTATGTCTCCACCCTCTTAATACTTTTAATCTTTATCA
>CAZFII010000221.1:0-2130 GCA_964518925.1 uncultured archaeon | reverse complement strand
AAGCTTTAACCGCTATTGGAATCGTCGCAATAGAAATGAGTGCTGTAATTGGCAGAAATCCTACTGCAACAGCAAAAACTATCCAAACATACGTAAATGCTATGAGTAAAACGTAAATCTTTGAAGCTCTCCTCCTTCCAAGAACTACAACCAAATGTCTCCTGCCAGTTTTTTTATCCGCTTCGTAATCTGGAAACTCATTCAAAAGGAGTAGATTACTTATTAGAATTCCCGGAACTACTGCTGCTACAGCAGATACCGTTAGATCGGCAGATGTATTTGGAGGAATCATTGTTACATACGTTCCTACTACCATTAATCCAAATCCCAATCCCGGGAAAACCTCAGTTATGTACACCCTAGTTAGCAGAGGAGTATAGGCGTAAACTAAGAAAATACCTATTAAAACAATCGGTATCAAAATCGGGTATAGTACCATGAAGTAAATACCAATTAACAGTCCTAAAACGAGTAAAGATGTCGCAAGATTGAAAGCCTCTTTAGGCTTTACAAATCCGGCTGGGATGAAACCACTACCACCACTAAACGGCGTTCTCTTAGTTATCAAATCTGTACCTCTCAAATAATCGTAATAGTCATTAAATACGTTAACACTCGCATGTGCAAAAACTGAGCCAGCTAAAACGATATTAGATGAGCGGGATTGAAGTATCCCTTATGTACAGCAATTGCCACACCTAAGAATACACATACAGGAGTTAATATTAAAAAGTGCGGTCTTGTCTCCAAGAACATGAGTTTAATTCTGTTCATATACCGTTTGATAACGTATTTTAAATAAATCCGTTTCGATAACGTGAAATATTCGGGGCAACATATATCACTACTATGAGGAGAATACTTGTATTAGGAGATACTCATATTCCAAGAAGGGCTAGCTGGATTCCAAGGGAAATCGTAGAATTTATTGAATCAGAAAAATTTGATATAGTTATTTGCACCGGCGACTTAACGGATGAAAAAGTTCTGAATTATCTAAAGAGTTTAGGCAAGGAGTTTTACGTTGTTGAGGGTAATATGGATCATATCCCAATGCCTGAGAGAGAAAAGGTTAAAGTTGAAGATTTAATTATTGGAGTTATACACGGGCATCAGGTTTATCCAAGAGGAAATAGAAAACAATTAAAGGATATAGCAATTGAAATGAATGTAGATGTACTTATATCTGGTCATACACACTCTCCAGATATCTACTACGATGAAGTTCTACTGTTAAATCCAGGATCAGCTACTGGTGTATGGGGTGGAGGTGGTGGCTCCTTAAAACCGTCTTTTATGGTTCTAGAAGTTAAAGAAAAAAACGTAGATGTAAAGCTCTACGAACTTGAAAAGGTTTTAAAGTGCAGCCTTGAAGAAACGTTTAAACTTTAAATTTTACATATATCTATAAATTCTGGTGGAACGTAGTCAGTTGTGTAGACTTTACCCTTCTTTCTAATTTTAAATCCCTTTTTAAGCATCTCCTCAGCTTTAATCTTTAGTAAAGCGGGATTCTCACAATGCCTTTTTCCAACTTCTAATGCATCTAAAACGTTATCACACATGTGCACCTCTTTCCTCCTCATCGGAAGTAATCCAAATTTTAAAATAGATTGTAGATTTTTCGGATGAGTTGCATGGTATAATACAGCAGGTATTTCATCACTCTCACTCCAATCCGTTCTTACATTGATACTATGTCCATATTTAGCTCTAATCTTGTTGTTTTTAATCTCAAATCTACCTTTCTTGTCAAACTTTACAATTAGCTCTATTTCTAGCCTTCCAATTCCATATCTCTCTTTTAGTATTCTTTCAACTTCACTTAAATTGGCCCAACCGTTTTCATCGATCTTTAATCCAAAGCTGTGAGGAAAATGTCTAAGCAAACCACTTAGAAACTTGCTAACCTTTACTCTAATTTCCGATTTGAGCAAAACTCTACCCTTTCCACATTCACATCTTCCCTCAAAGTATCCGCATCTCTCGCAAAATCCAATATCCATCCAAAAGTACTATAAAGCCGAAATTAAAAATATTTTACAAAGCCGGGGTTGCAGAGTGGCACTGCGGGGGACTCGAGATCCCCTGCCCTTCGGGGCTCCTGGGTTCGAATCCCAGCCCCGGCGT
>CAZFII010000220.1:0-2136 GCA_964518925.1 uncultured archaeon | reverse complement strand
TTACCAATCACGGGAAGATCAGGAATTCGTGGGTGAAGCTAGGATCAAGAATATTAAGCTTAACCCAAATTCAATGTCTTTTTAACTTAAACTTTAATCCTTGACCTTCCAGGTGGTAAAAACTTCATTATCTCGTCTGGTGTAGCTATTGCTTTAACGATATGTCTATTCTCTCCAGCTAAATCGGCTAATTTCTTAGCGATTTCAACGCTTATATCGTTTGCATCTTTATCTCCTATTTCTATCTCAACGAAGTAATCAGCGTATTTCTCGATAGCGGATTTTGGCCCTCCTATAACCCTTAGATTTGTTAAATCTACACCTATAGCGCATGAAAGCTCAACTGTTAAATAATTTCTCTTTCCAGTGATGTAAAAACTGCCCTTAGGTAAATACTCACCAGCCTTCGCCGCCTTCGAAACCTGTTCCGGCAAAACGTAGTATACTTCACCTGAATGCTTTCCCTCTTTCCACAAAGCCGAATAAGTTGCGGCAAAGATTGCCGTTTCAATTATACTTTGTTCTGGAGCTTCTTGACCCCTCTTTAACACTACTACTGGAGCACCTGGTGACTGCGTATGGAAAAACAGATCTTTGCTTTCCAAGTGTTTTGAAACTATTTCCTCATTCATCTCAGCGTTTCTTCCACCTATAACCAAGAATCCATCAGAAGTTATAAACCACCGATACTTTTCGTACCATTCTCTTTTTCTAGCTACTCTAAGACTCGAAACGAATTTCTTCTGTAATGATTCTTCAACATTTTCTATTTCTCTTTTTGTTTGTTCTATTGCTTTATTTAATCCGTTGAGCTTGTCTTTTATTTTTTTAGCTTTTTCATAATACTCATCAGCGTTTTCATGAATATCCTTAGAAACATCTAGCTCCACATCTATCCCCAAATCTAAGACGACCTTACCGTTCTTCACAGACTTTATGAACTTAGCTAAACCATTTTTCCTACTTTTTAGGATTTTTGCAATCTCATCCCAGCTCATCCTTTCACTTGCCTTTCTTAAAGCGTTTAAAATCGTATCAACGACCTGATAATTTTCATATATTGCATCTCCAGCCATTTTAAGCCTTTCAATTTCCTCTTCGTATCTCTTTTTTGTATTCAACTGAATTTCAAGCCTTTTCTTTAGTTTTTCTAGTTCCTTTGATTTCATCTCTTCGATTTCATCGCTCGCAGAAATCATCTTGGAGTAAAATTCATCTAATGCTTCATTAAAGGTTTTAAAATATCTCTTCTCGAATTTTTCATAGAACTTTAAATCCATTGGAACAACGTCGTAATATTCTCCATTTTTTAGAATTATTTGAGGTTTTGACTCAAAATCGATTAAATCTCTTATGGTTTGTATTATTCTTCTTTTTTCATCTTCGTTTAATTCGTTGAACTTTTTCATCTTATCTATCCCTGCTCTGAGACAAGTTTCTTCAGCATATAAACCACCTAAGCCAGAAACCGCTAAAAACTTAACGACCTCCTTACCGTTACCCATTTGAATCAATTCTATTGGATCTCTACGCTTTGGGAATGTGTAGACTTCACCGGGTTTTACATCAAATCTTAAAGGCATTATAACCCTTAAATTCCCGTCAGTTAGGATTATGTTACCCTTCTGGAAGAGTTCAGCTATTAAAATCTTTTTTTCATCTCCCCTTCTGAAGTGTATTAGAACTATTCTATCAAAATCGTACTGCTCTATCTTTTCAATTCTTGCCCCTTCAAGATGCTTCCTTAAAAGCATTGCAAATGCTGATGGAAACTTTGGACTCTCCCTTGGAAATTTGGTTAAATGTATTCTTTTTCCAGCTTCAATTACCAAATCTCTTCTACCCTTAGCATACAACTTTATCCTAATTTCGTTTGGTGGATAGTGATATACCTTTTCAACTTTTCCACCAATCAATTCCTGCAATTCGTTAACGCAAGCTTTTATATCGAATGATGACATCGATTTCACAAAGGAGATTTTTCAATTCGAAATATAACTTATAACTTTTCACAGTAGATCCGAAAGTAAAAATATTTGTCAATCAGATAAAAATTGTGCTTGATTTAAAAAATAATCCTATAAATTAGCTTAATAGCAAGTTGAACGATTAGCAATGCATGACTAACATCTAAAC
>CAZFII010000219.1:0-2146 GCA_964518925.1 uncultured archaeon | reverse complement strand
TATTACCGTAGCCAGTAAAAGCTTATTGGAACTCTTTCCATATCGATGTAAATTTTACGAATACCTTATATTTAGATCTAAATAACAGATAGCATGAAAGTCGGAATAATTGGAGCAAGTGGTTATACTGGTTCTGAACTTTTGAGAATTCTTGCAATGCATCCTGAGGCAGAAGTAGTAGCAGCATCTTCAAGGAGATACAACGGAAAGGAGATATGGAAGTTGCATAGACATCTAAAGGGTTTTTACGATTTAAAGTTCTGTTTGCCAGAGATAAAGAATTTTGAGGACTGCGATATAGTTTTTACTGCTGTTCCTCATGGAGAAGCGATGAATTACGTTCCGAAGCTTTTAGAAATTGGGATAAAAGTAATAGACTTATCAGCAGATTACAGACTTGATAAGGAAACCTACGAGAAAGTTTACGGGAAGGAACATAAGGCATATGTTGAAGCTGTTTACGGATTAACTGAGCTTCACAGAAATGAGATTAAAAAATCGGATTTAGTAGCAAATCCCGGATGTTATCCAGTGGTAACGATTTTAGCTTTAGCTCCTTTAGCAAAGCTAGGGGTTGTTGAAAGAGTAGTATTTGACTGTAAAAGTGGAATAACTGGAGCTGGTGAAACTCCAACTGCTTTTACACACTATCCAAATTTGCACGAATCTGTAAACGTTTACAGAGTTACTGAACACAGACACTACTACGAAATAGAAAGAGAACTTAAAGCTTTTCAGAACGACATAGATATTCACTTCACACCTCAGGTGTTTCCGGGTTCAAGAGGGATTCTCTCTAATGCTCATGTATTCTTGAAAGAGGATTTAAGCAGAGAGGAGCTTTATAAGATTTATGAAGATTTCTACAAGGAGTGCTATTTCGTTAGGATGCAAGATGAGGTGAAGTTGAATCAAGTTAGAGGAAGCAACTTCTGTGACATAGCGATATATACTGGGAAGGATAGAGTTGTAGTCGTTTCGGCAATAGACAACCTTGTTAAGGGTGCAAGTGGTCAAGCGATTCAAAACATGAATGTCATGTTTGGTTTAGACGAATGGATTGGCTTAAACTTTCCGCCTCTATTTCCATAATTTAGAAATAATTATATTGTTTCTAATTAATAATTTTAGTTTATTGTATTTAATTTAGGTTGGGAGTAGATACTATAATTAAGCCAGATTCAACTGAAACTATAGTTATTTTTGTCATGCTTTATCAACAATGTTCATCATCGTTATTTTCTTTATAAAAATTATTGAATAAAAATATCTCACTTTAAAATTTCTACGCCTTTTGCCTTTATCAGTACTGAATACTTATATCCAGCAAGGATTTTCTCAGGTTTAAATGCTTGTAATTCGTCGTTTACTCCTCCTCCCACTTCAAGTGTAGCATCACCTTTTAATATCTCTCCGTACTTCGCATCTAGCTTAAACACGACGTATTCATCAATATTTGCTGGAGCTATATAGCGGCGAAGTAACCATGGCCCAAATTCATCGAAGGGAAGACTGTTTACACTTTCTTTTGGTTCTATGATAGCTTTTAGTAGTGAATACCCCGCTCTCATTGCTGTAGCACCGAATTTGTTCTGTTTCATTAGTGGGTGGTCACGTGTAATTGCTATTGTAGCTATTTTCTTCGGAAAACCAACGACAAAACCCCTTACAAGCGAAACATCATTGCTGACATACATGAAGGGACAGTATGCGTAATCTTTACCCATGTGCTTAACCTTCACAAAGATCGCAGCTTCTTTGTATTGGACGAGATCTGGAGCTTCGTAATTCAACTCACTGCATTTAGGACTATGAGAAATTATATCAGCAAAGTAGAACCAAAGTTCTCCATCCGTTTGCATATCTATTGCATCTTTTATCTCTTTAGCGTTGCCAATTGCGTGAACTGCTATCACGTCCATTGCATATTCCCATGGACCATCAGGTACTAAAGCAGAAGATCCAACAAGTGGCGGAGTCCATGGCATTTCATTTTATTAGTAATAGGATTTAAAATCTTAATTAATTTGACTTATTTTAAGATTTTTAAAATAATTATCAATAAATGTTTTTATGTATCGCTTAGTTTTTGTTGTTTATGGAAAATTTTGATATCTAAACGTCAAAAAGTACAAGAAATAATTAG
>CAZFII010000218.1:0-2163 GCA_964518925.1 uncultured archaeon | reverse complement strand
TTTAAGGTCCGACAAATCCGCAGTTTTCACACTTGTATGGATTGCCAAGTCTTCTGCACCTCTTACATCTGTAGATCATTTCACCACATTCTGGACATGGAAATGCAATGTAATTCGTTCCTACGAGAGGAGTTCCACAAGATACACACCTCATACCTTCACCTCCCCCTTACGATTGTTCCATTTAGTCTGTTGTAAACTACATAGTCTTTCAGGTTGTCAGCACTACAGATGAACAAATCGATCCCAAATCTTTTTAAAAGTTTTGGTGTGTATTCGTCTATACATGTTTTTCCCTTCACTTTAGATGCATCTATTTCTTTCACGAATTCTCCATTTATATACAAGCCATCGACATCTGTAACTTTTACAACCGTTTTTTCACCGAGTTTCGACGCAATCCATATCGCTATGCTATCCGATGTAACTTCCCATGAATGGGGCAGTTCATCGTAACGTCTAAGCAAGTTGTACGGCAAGAGAACTTTTATACCTTCGATTTTTATATCTTCAAAACTACTCGGCTCTATGACGTCAAAACCGTATTCAGAGATAAAATAGCCGTATATGTTCATACAAGCTATAGCCATCCAGTGCGAGTTTGACGGATTTAATCTAAATTTTTCGTCTAATTCCCTTACTTTATCTGCGAATATCCAACCTCTCGGAATTATTAAAGCTTTATTGCAGTACTTTAAAGCGTTAGCTATCGTATTCAATTTGTCTGCAACGCTACCTCCAACTTTTACGATCATCTAATTTTATCTATGACAGATTTAACCTTGTCTTCCATAGTAGTTTTCTTACTGTCTATCTTTATGACGTAATAGTTTCTCCTACTGCCGAGTTCGGTCAATTTCTTATCAAACTCCTTTAACAAACTGCACAACTCATCGAAATCGTTTAGTTCCACTATAGTTCCCATTGATGTAAGCTGATGCTTTAAACCCTTTTGTTTAATTATCTTTAAAACTTCGGCTACATATGCACTGAGGGATTCTCCAACACCAATTGGAACTGCAGAGATCTCTACTATCATGTGTAATCTCTTAGAATTCGATATATTTCATCGCCATTTCTTTTATTTTCAACTTTTAGATCCCTTACTGGACTGTATTCGAAGCTTCCAACGAACTCTTTATCTTTAATTCCAGTCATTATCGCTACAGTCCTAACAAAACCCTCGAATTCCTTACTTATCCTTGCACCCCATATCACGTTTGCATTATCTGCTAGTTCGAACGTTAGATTTCTTATTATCTCCTCAGCTTCTCTCAAAGTCAAATCATGTCCACCAGATATGTGTATCAAAGCACCAGTAGCTCCTCTGTAATCGACATCGAGTAAAGGATGAGATAGACACTCCCTCACAACAGCATTTGCCTTATCTTGTGATTTTGCTTCACCAACGAGCATTACTGCTACTCCGCCGTGATCCATTATAGCTTTGAGATCTGCAAAGTCTATGTTTACGAGGGAGGGAGTCATTATCGTATCTGCTAATCCCTTTATCGTTTCCGATATGAGTTGATCCATAACACTAAACGCTGCATCAATTGGAAGGTTTGGATAGTACTCGAGTAATTTGTTGTTGTCCAATACCACTACGGTATCGCAAATCTCTTTCAATTCGTTTAAACCTTGAATAGCCTTATGAATCCTTGCACCCTCAAATTTAAATGGCATTTGGGCGAAAGAAATTGCTATAGCTCCTTGCTTTTTTGCGATATCTGCAACAACTGGTGCAGCACCAGTTCCAGTTCCTCCTCCTAACCCTACACATATAAAAACCATATCCGCATCGCTTAAAAGTTCCTCCAGTTTATTTCTTGCAAGTTCTGCCGCTTTTCTACCAATCTCTGGATAACCTCCCGCACCCAATCCACGGGTGATACTTCTACCTATTAAAACCCTCTTATGAGCTTTAATCATTAAGAGGTGCTGCTTATCAGTATTAACGGCAATAGTCGTAGCAGTGTCTATCCCCATACTGTAAAGCCTATGAACGGTATTACACCCACTTCCACCACAACCAACTACAACAATTTTCGGGCCTTCAAAATCTTTAATAACATTGTTTTTCCTAAAATCTTCCTTTTCCAAAAACTCCTGGGCCTTACTGATTATACTCTTCATAATTCAACCCTCCTAACGATACCTCCC
>CAZFII010000217.1:0-2224 GCA_964518925.1 uncultured archaeon | reverse complement strand
TTAGGAGGGAAAGTAATGGTAAACGTCTTGAATTCAGTAGATTTTGAATCACTTGAACTCGATATGTCTTGGGCTTTCGAAGATGCGGATACGAAGTACCTCACTCATGACATTCATAGATATCCAGCTAAATTCATACCTCAGCTTGCAAGAAGGATTATTAAGATGTATTCAAAACCCTATCAAATTGTTTTAGATCCGTTTTGCGGTTCAGGTACAGCACTTTTGGAAGCAAGACTTGCTGAAAGGAATGCTATAGGTGTTGACCTGAATCCCGTAGCCTACTACGTTTCAAAGGTTAAAACAAATCCTATTGAACCGACAAAGCTAAAAAAGAATTGGGAAGACTTTTCACTTAAGCTCAGTCCGCTTTTCGGATTTAACAACATCGAACTGTTTCCATTACCTAAAAAAGCTCTTGAAGTTCTCAGTTCATGGATAACAGAAAAACAGCTGATAGACATGAGAAGACTCTTTACATTGATAATGGATATTAAGGATGAGGAATTTAGAGATTTTCTTCTCGTAGCATTTTCAAACATCCAAAAAGATTGCTCTTGGTGGTTGATGAAGAGCGTTAAGCCATGTAGAGATTTTAAGAAGAAAGTACCCGATGTAATCCCGACATTTATCAAACAAGTTGAGAAGATGATTGAAAAAAACAACCAGCTTTGGGAAAAGCTTAAAAACTCAAAGACGTGGGTAAAGGTGTTTAAAGCTGACACAAGGTGTTTATCGTCTGTTGTTGAGAATGTCGTCGATCTGATACTCTTTTCCCCTCCGTATGTTACGTCTTATGAATACGTCGATGTTCACAAGTTGAGTATCATCTGGTTAGAGCAAGCAGAGGATCTGAGACTGATTAAGCAGAGATTTATAGGCAGTATGTCCGCTAAGCCTAAGAGTATTAAAATCAATAGCTCTTTGGCAATCGAAATCGTCAAAGAATTAGCTAAGAAGGATAAAAGGTTGAGTAATGCTGTAAAAACGTATTTTGAAGATATGCAGATCAGCTTTGAAGAAATGGACAAAGTTCTCAAAGATAACGGCGTAGTTGGGATAGTCATTGGAAATACAAAGTTGAAAGGTGTTGAAGTGAAGAATGCGGAGGTTTTTGCGGAGATGTTTATGAACATGGGATACGTAGTTGAAAAGGTTATCAAGCGACCAATTCCAAGCAAAAATCTGCCAACAGTTAGAGACCCAAAGACCGGTAAATTTACATCCGTTAGTAATCATCACGTTAAAGTCTATCCTCATGAATTTGTTTTAATTCTCAGAAAGGGGTGAGATCATGAAGAATAATACTGAAAAAACAATTTTAGAGAAGATTGAAGAAATAGAGAAAAAGCTCGGTAAGGGTGAAATTACCTTAGCTGAGGCTCTTAGGCAGATAAAAGAACTAAAAAATGAATACCTTGTTCATATCAAAAAGGTCAAACCTCACCTCAAAGACCCAGAGCAGTCATGGCATTCTTTTATAGGAAAGAAGTTTCAAGAACTCGTATTCAATACTTTAAAGGGATATTTAAAAATACTCAAGAAAAAACATCCCGAATTTGATGGTTTAGAAGTTCTTTCCGAGAATGAGATTAAGAAGAACGATATACTATTCAGAAAGTTGGCAGTGAGGTATGGTGATTATCTCTTACTCCCAGATACGGATATAGTTCTTGTTAATTACGATTTTGCCAATCCTTGGAATTCAAAGATTTTGGCTATAATCTCTTGTAAAACAAGTTTAAGAGAAAGAATTGCTCAAGCATGTTACTGGAAATTAAAGCTACTCTCATCGGATGTGACGAAGCATATTAAAGTGTATTTGGCTACCACAGACAACGACGATGATTTCAGTTTAGATAGTAAAAGGAGAAAAGAAAGCTACAATGGTATGAGTAGGAACAGAATAATTGCGGAATATGAACTTGACGGTATCTATATCATGAGAGACGATTTCAAGGATGAATGGGAAAGCAACAAAGTTAAAAAATATGAAAAACTGTTGGATGACTTGATAAATTTAATTAAAGATGGTAATTGTTAAGTTTAGTTTTAAGTATTGTAGATGTTCGGTGGTTATGCAACATTGTTGATGAAGTATTTAAATATGTGGTGTCACGACATAGATGTTCTAACCTGATAACTAAGCTAAAGCAACATTTGAGTAACTAAATTTAGAAAATAAGCAAGGCAATAACATTGCTAAAATTCTAATTCTTCGAAT
>CAZFII010000216.1:0-2233 GCA_964518925.1 uncultured archaeon | reverse complement strand
TTGGATAGTTTTATGGTGTTCTATAATTACTGGAGGTGTTAAGTTGACACTACCTTTTCGGGAAGTCAAAAAATTATCTTTTACTTATGTAGCTGCAAATAAAAATCCACTGTCGTAGAATAATAATAAAGAATCCATATTAAGGAATTGAAATGGCAATTTTAAAGGTTCTTAAAAAAATAGACAGCGTTACTAATCTTCTCAATGCAAAGAGGATTTAGGGAAAAACGATTACCACAAGTACAACAAAGAAGAAAGCAATTATAACGTAATTGAGAAAAATTAGTAGCAGAGCATTTACCCTTTTATAGATATTTGATTAAGATATGATCTCATGAGCTATCCACGGATAAGATTATTCTTCGACCTCCCAATTTTTTGCGAATCCTTTTCTTCTACTTCTGGAGAACTTGCAATTTCTTTGAACTTGTCGTAATCTATTCCCATTGGAAATGCATCTACCTTTACAACCCTATCTTCTACGATCAATTTACCCAACTCATGCTCATATCCGAGCAAACGGTGAACGCATTGAAGAAAGTTCTGGACGTAATCGTATATATGAAAGCCGATGAGATCCGCGCTAAGTAGACCTTCAAGCAGGTGTTTACGCCAAGGCAATTGTCTAAACATTTCGAAAGGTGGAAAAGGTATATGAAGAAAGAACCCTATTTTTGCATCTGGCATTTCCTTTCTTAAAAGATTTGGTAAAAGCATGAGGTGGTAGTCGTGAATCCAGATTATATCATCAGATTTCGCTATATTGGCTATAACGTTTGAGAATTTTTCATTCACTTTTTTGTAAGCATTCCACCACTCCTCATTGTAGATTGTATACTGAGGAAAGCTATGAAAAAGGGGCCAGATGGTTTTGTTGCAGAAGCCGTGATAGTATCCGTTTACTTCACTTCTTGACAAATTTACGGGATGCAAACCTTTAGACTTCATTCTTTCTTCCAGAATTTTTTCTTCTTCCGAATTTTTCACATCTACGCCCGGCCATCCGATCCACAACGTGTTGTACTTTCTTGAAATTGATGCAAGTCCTGTAGCCAATCCACCAACACTCGGTTGAAGATTTAATCCACCTTTTTTCCTTATAACTGTGACTGGCAATCTGTTAGAAACTATCAACAACCTATCCATCAATCTAACTCTACTTTTTAGCCCTTAAAATTATCGAAAACGTTGTTATCTCCTTTTTCGGTTCGATGCCAAGGTAAATGCTGGATTAAGTGGAATGGTGATATGCCCGTTATTAATTCATTTCTGATTAATCTCTCTAAATCCCTCTTGGAAAAAACAAAGATAAAATGTTGCAATCTAAGTCAATTCATGCCATCAATCGTAGATCTCCATAAACTCGTTGAAAATTTAGATGACGGTGATAGAGCATTATTCCACAGAATATATCGGTATTATATTGAAATTGGGAGGCTACGGTTGCCGAAGTCTATGAAGGCAAAGGAAAAATTTAGAAATTATGAAGCACAGCAGATAGTTAGAGTAACGAATAAGATAACTTATGAGAGTACACTTTTCAACAAGCTTAGATCGAAAAGGCCTATTATGACTAAAACTTCTGAAGATGTAAACAAGGTTATCGATGAAAGCAAAGGAGATATCTTTTGTAATCCAGAAAATACTCCTGAAGACATATTCGGCAGAATAGAGGGAAATTTTTGTATAACTGCCGGCAACATATCAAAGTACGACTATTTACATGCTGTAATAATCTTCAAAGATCATGCACCATTCGTTTATGAAGAGGAAAAGATTTACGATATTCTCAATGTCGCTTTTAAATGGTTCGAGAAAGCGAATGAATACGATAGAAGAGCTATTTACCCGTTCTTTGTATGGAACTGCCTCTGGAGAGCTGGAGCAAGCATAATTCACGGTCATGCTCATGCCCTGATATCAAAAGAACCATATGGAAAGTACGAGTTCTACGATTCTGTGCGGAAAATCTATGCCAAAAATTATCGCTCAGAATACTTTGAAGATCTCTACAGAATTCACGAAGCTCTTGGACTTGGTTTTAATCTTGGTAATTCAAAAATCATGGCATACCTAACGCCTATAAAGGAAAAAGAGGTGATTATAATATCTAAAAACATAACAGAGTTGGCAAAATCTATGAGCTATGTTTTGAAGCGATATCACGAAATGGGGGTTAGAAGCTTTAATGCAGCCGTGTTTATACCTCCTCTTGGTACTACCGATTTTTTAA
>CAZFII010000215.1:0-2240 GCA_964518925.1 uncultured archaeon | reverse complement strand
TACTCTAAGAGTTATTCTGGCAAGTCATTAAAGTCTGTTAATTTTCTGAATTTTTCTAATTTTTTCCTTCTTTTGTTATAAATCCTTTCTCTTATAATAGTTCGACTAATGATCAAAGCATTTCGTCAAGTTTAGTAAAGTGAAACATAACTTTATAATACCTTTATAAAAATTTGAAATTTACCAACATACTTTCGGAACTACTGTTTAAGGCAGAGAGGAAGTCAATCTTTATACATTCCTTCAGTGAGGACAAAGATCGTTAGAGGTAAAGATCTGAGAGAAGATATCGTATAATTTGCGAAATTATGGTAGCGTTGCTTTGCCGAACAACCAGTTGTATGCATAAAGTAAAGCTCATATTCTCTAACCAATAGCATGAGCTTATGGCTAAGAAAATTGTAATAGATAGATATAAATGTGCATACTGCGGTGCTTGTGTAGCTGTTTGTAAATTTAATGCAAATGAATTAATAGAGACTTTTGTAGTAATACACGAAGATCTGTGCAACTGTTGCATGAATTGTGTTAAGGTTTGTCCAACTAATGCATTGTCTGTAGTGGAGGTTTAGAGATGTACGATGTAGTTGTTGTTGGAGCTGGGCCGGCTGGAAGCATGGCTGCAAAAACCGCTGCAGAAAAGGGATTAAACGTGCTACTCATCGAAAAGAGACAAGAAATCGGAGTTCCAGTTAGATGTGCTGAAGGTATAAGTAAAAAAAGTTTAGAAAGATTTTTTGAAGTTAAGAAGAGATGGATTGCAAATGAAGTGATCGGAGCAAAGATATACTCACCAGACGGTACAGAAATAGAGTTATCAGAGGAAAAAGCCGGAAATGAAGTTGGCTACGTTTTAGAAAGGAGAGTCTTCGACAGAGATTTAGCAAGAATGGCTGCAAAAGCTGGTGCAGAGGTAATAGTAAAAACAACAGCAGTAAAATTCGAAAGAAGAGGAGGTATACTCGAAGTTCACTTAAGAAGAATGGGTGACGATTGGAAAGTAGAGACTAAGATTTTAATTGGAGCGGATGGTGTTGAGAGTAGAATAGGAAGAGAAGCGGGAATTATCAAAACTCTAAAGCTTAACGAAATAGAGAGTTGTGCACAATATTTAATGACAAACTTAGATGTAGACAAAAACTATACATACTTCTATCTTGGTAGAGAAATCGCTCCAGGTGGTTACGCGTGGATATTTCCCAAGGGAAATAGCTCAGCTAACGTTGGGATTGGAGTTATGCCCTCGCTTGCGAAAAAATCTGCAAAATACTATTTGGATAAATTCATAAAAGATAAAAATATAGAAGGTAGTATCGTTGAATTTGTTGCTGGAGCTGTTCCCGTTTACGGTGAAATCGAGACTGCAGTATCTGATAACATAATGCTTGCTGGGGATGCAGCTTATCATGCAGATCCGATAACAGGCGGAGGAATTGCAAACGCATTAACTGCTGGATACTATGCTGGATTAGTTGCATATGAAGCTGTTAAAAAAGGTGATTTTTCTGCAAGATTTTTAAGGAAATACGATGAACTTTGGAAGAACGATTTTGGCAAAAGGCTTAGAAGAAATAAAAAAATTCAAGAGAAGTTTTTAAAAATGGATGACAAAACCCTAAACAAACTAGCTAAGAGTATAGCTGGCAAAAGACTTGAGGAGTTGAGCGTTAAAGCAATAGTGTTAGAATTAATAAAGACACATCCAAGATTGCTCTGGGATTTGAAAGATCTATTTCTATAATAAAATTTTTAATATCAACATATCTAACTGTTTATCTGCGAGGATGTGTTAACTTAAGAGGTAAGAACTTATATATCTAATATTTAAATTTTTCGCACGAAGTGAACACATTCCTGCGATGAAATAGGAAGACTTATATTAGTTTACTTTAACATTTAAGTATGAAGAGAGTTTTTATTGTAGGTTGTGGAGCCTATATGGACAAGACTTATGGCTGTCCGGGAGAGTGGAGATGTCTTAAAGCTGCAGCACTTGGCGAAGGGAAATTCAATGAACCAGTTCAGGTTATAGCATTTGTTAGATGTGAATGCCCAGGAAACACATTAATACCAAACATAAACATGGCTATGAAGTTATCTGAGGTAAAGCCAGATGAGATATACCTAAGCTCTTGTATGTTGAGGACTCCAGGATGTCCATACCTAAAGCCAGAGGAGTGGGCAAAATTAATTGAGGAAAATACTGGCATAAAAGTGATCTTAGGTACTCATGAGTATAA
>CAZFII010000214.1:0-2294 GCA_964518925.1 uncultured archaeon | reverse complement strand
TATGATAGTAATTCTTGGAATTTCGATGTTCTTAGCTGGTAGCATAACGGAACCACTTGAAAGACTGAAGAAAGGTTTCAATTCCTTGCTTGAGGGTAGATACGTTCAAGTAAAAATAGACACCGGAGATGAATTGGAGGATTTGGGCAAATTCTTCAATACTGTTGCAAAGGAGTTGATATTGAGGGAAAAGATTTTGAGGGAGACTGAGGAGAAGTATAGAAATCTTGTAGAAAACTTAAATGATTGGATATTTGAAACAGATAAAAACTTAAATATATTATTCTCGAATAAAAAAGGTTACGAGATATTTGGAGAAAATCTTATAGGTAGGAATTTGAGGGATTTCCTATTAGAATTTCCAGTCGACTGCTACAATTTTGAAACGACTTTGATAAACGGTAAGATATTCGAGTTCAATCTAAATCCACTTTATAAAGACGGTGAATTAATCGGATTTATTGGAATTGGAAGAGATATAACTGAGAAGAAAAAAGCTGAACAGAGAACTGCATATCTGGCAGCAATTACAGAACATACAATAGATGCAATAATCTCTTTGGACATAGATGGAAGAATAGTGTCTTGGAACAGAGGCGCTGAGATCATGCTTGGATACAAAGCTGAGGAAATGATAGGAAAATCGTTTTTGACAATAGTACCTGAAGAGTTTCACAACTCATGCAGAGAGGATTTCAAGAGGGCTATACTTCACAGTTACAGTAAGGACATAGAAGCTAAGAGGATTACAAAGGATGGGAGAACGATCATCGTAGATCAGACGTTGACATCAATTTACGATTCTAACGGAGAAATTACGGGATTTGTCGTAATCATGAGGGATATTACGGAAAAAAAGAAGAATGAAGAAAAACTCAAGAAAGCCTATGAAGAGCTAAAGAAGAAGACTTTGGAACTTGAGTATTTAGCAAACATAGTTGAAAACTCAAATGATGCCATCTATTCAATAGATCTAAACGGTGTTATCACGAGTTGGAATAAAGCTGCCGAAAAACTGTTTGGATGGAGGAAGGATGAGGCTATTGGTATGCATATATCTGAACTACTATCAAATAAACGCAACAACGAGATCGAATACATTTTAGAAAGGATTAAAAGTGGTACTGAAAATCTTTCATTTGAAGAAATTATGAAACGTAAAGATGGAAGTCTTGTAGATGTAGAAGTGACCTTATCACCTATTTTTGATGAAGATAAAAATCTTTCAGGAATTTCGATAATAGCTAGAGATATTTCACATAAGGTAAGGGCTGAAAATGAACTAATCAAAAAGGTACTTAAGTATAAAGTTGAGATAGGGAAAACATATATTACAGACAACTTCGATTTAGCACTTGACGTTCTTGAAGATATGGTAAAAATCGGTTTCAACGGCACGATCATAACGAGAAGGTTACCAGACGAGATAAAAACGAATTCTAACTGTAGAATATTCTGGCTTTCTGAAAAAAACGGTAATCGAGCAATACAGCCTAAACCAGAGGCAATTGAGAAAACAATCTTTAACTTACCAAATAGGAACAATGTAGTGGTTATAGAGCTCGATTATCTGTTAACTAAATTAGACTTCAAAACGATATTAAAGATGATCCAAAACATCAGAGACGACTTCTACATTCTAAAAAGAGGAGTTGTGATATTCGTTTTAAACTTTAAGGTATTGGATGAAAAACAGATTTCAATTCTAAAAATGGAGTGTTACAATCTAAAAAAGAAGGATATAAAGATCTCCCATGAATTGTACGAACTTTTGAGATTTGTATACATGAAAAACAAAACTGGAGAAAAACCATCTATAAAGGATGTAATGGACGAGCTGGGTTTATCGAGAAACACTGTTAAGAAAAGGATAAAACAACTTAAAGATAAGGGGTTACTGAACGTAGTAAAATACGGTAGAACTAAGTTGCTTGAAGTTACAGAAGAGGGGAAAACCCTATTTTAATTTTAAAATTTTAGTATTTCTTTAATCAAGTCAATTACGTGCTTCGCACCATTGAGCCGATAAATTTTATAATTGTGGCTTATTTTTTCAGAAATGATTGCTCCTTTCTTCGCTAACCTCTCAAGAGTTCTATAAACGTTCTTTCTGAAGGTTTCCCAGTAACTATTACCTCGTTGAATTCCCCTCGACTTTGCCAAAACCTTAGCTACGTAAGAAGCGGTAATCCCCTCTGGGTGATAAACCAAAAACTTTAATATCTCCTCCTCTAAATCATTCTTACGGCTGGTGGGGGGCACATATCCTTTTAGGACGTGTGTCTTTAAATCTT
>CAZFII010000213.1:0-2315 GCA_964518925.1 uncultured archaeon | reverse complement strand
TAAAGCAGAGATACACAAACGGTAGTTTTAAATACTTTGGATTTCTAGCTCATTGGACGATGAGGCTGTTGTGAGCTAGCCTTTAACTCTCGTAAGAAGTCGTAAAAGCTGATGAGACAGGGACGCTTCGCACTTCACAATAGTTCCGAAAGCAAGCAATTATGTTAGGTTGAAAATTTTTAGTTCTCTGAATTTTTAATTTCAGTGTCAAGCCTTCCGAATTTAGCAATCAGATAAAAATTTAGGAAAAAATACATTTAGGCTAACCTTTTAGACTTCAAAATCTCAACTACTTTTCTGTCGTAATCGATCACGTATTCAAACGCCTTTACAGCAAGTTTAAGTTTAAACTTCTCATCAACTCCATATTTAATCCTTTTAATTACTTCATCGTAATCATCAACGTCGCAAACGACTAAAACCTTTTTGTAATTCTTTGCACTCGCCCTTAAAATAGCTACACCGCCTATATCTATTTCTTCTGTTGGATCGTACAGGTTTACAACAACTATATCAAAAAATCCGTTGTAAATTCTTTCAAACACTTCTGGATGAAGAGTTTTTACTGTTTTCGATTCTTTTAGCTTTGTTATCTCAGACAATCTTTTTACTTCAACACCATTACTTTCTAAGAATTTTGCAGTTCCATCCGTTGCATAAATAGTATATCCAATATCTTTGAGCTTTTTTGCAAATTCTACAAGATTCTCTTTATTGCTTACAGATATCAGAGCGTTTTTCACAGTTTAAATAATCTTTTAGAGTTAATGATGTTTTCGAAAACTTTAAATTCAGTCCATCGAACGATTGTTCGATGAGGTTCATAGAGCTGTTAATCATAATTTTGGCGATGTTGGTTCCGTTCTTTGCAATAAAAACCAACGATTTATCTACATATGTTTATTGGATCACTGTTGTTACTCTATACTTAATATACATAGCTGTTAGGAGGTGGGAAGTTGAATAGCTTTCTTATACTCGTTCTTGTATACTCAATAATTGGAACGGTTATAGCTATTTATTCGAGATCTGCAAGATCTCAAGAGGAGTACTTTATAGCTGGAAGAAACGTTAGTGGTGTAATTTCAGCTTTGACATATGCTGCAACGACTTATTCAGCATTTATGATGGTTGGATTGGTTGGATTAACGTATTTGAGTGGTGTAGGCTCGGCTGGATTTGAGCTTATGTATTTAATCGGAACACTATTCCTTTTATCATACTATTCTCCAAAAATATGGAAAATTGGAAAAGAACACGGAATAATATCACCAGCTGAATTCTTGAAGCTAAGATACGGCGAGATAACTGCTAAACTAGCTGCTTTGATATCATTAATAGCTTTAATTCCATACACATCTGCTCAACTCATAGGTGTTGCATTGATTTTAGAAAAAGCTGGAATCGATTTCGTCATCGGTATCGTGATATCTGCGGTACTGGTGGCATTATGGGCTTATATAGGTGGATTAAGAAGTGTTGCATGGACTGATGCAATTCAAGGATTTATCATGATAATATCTGCAGTACTTGCAGTTCTGTTCGTTACTAGCATGACAGACTTCAGTCAAGTATACAAATTGAACGGATTACTTACAGTCCCAAATGAATTTTGGAGTTACAAGAAGTTTTTAGCCTTAGTAACGCCTTGGTTTTTCTTCGCTTTAACAAATCCTCAGGTTTTTCAAAGGTTATTCATTCCAAAGAGTGAGAGGGATTTGAAAAAAATGGTAGTATACTTTGGAACTTTCGGATTAATATACACTGTACTCGTAACTCTTCTTGGTTTAGAGCTAAGACTTTTAACTGAAATTGGAAGATTTCCAACTGTATTGGATAGAGATAAGGTTACTCCTACTCTTTTAGCTATGATGCCAACATGGATATCTTTTCTAGTGGCTTTGAGCATATTAGCTGCAGCGATAACAACGGCGAATTCGATAATTCTAACTTTATCCTCAATGGTTTCAAGAGATATAGTCAAAGAAAAGGGCATCTTAGCTGGCAGATTAAGCGTGTTGATTTTAACCATTGCCGTAGCTGTCTTCGCTTCGAAAAGAATTAGTTACATAGTTGAGCTTTCAGTTCTATCGTCAACGATACTACTCTGCCAACTACCTTTAATAATCGGATACTTCCACTGGAACAGAGGTGGAAGATTAACTGGAGTTTCTACGCTTATAATCGGTTTTGTTACAATACTCGTTCTCAAATGTCTGAAAATTGCACCATTTGGAATTCCAGCATCTGTATTTACACTAATCGTAGTATTCTTAGTATATATACTTACCTCGATAATCGAATAGACGTGTCCA
>CAZFII010000212.1:0-2316 GCA_964518925.1 uncultured archaeon | reverse complement strand
GGAATCTATATCCATAACGTTTAAAACAGCTTAACATTTCTCATAGCATGGGTAAGACTATAGTTGAAAAGATATTTTCAAGGGCTTGTGGAAGAGATGTGAAAGCGGGGGAATTCGTATTTGCAAACGTTGATATGGCAATGGCCAATGATATAACTGCACCACTCGCAATTAAAGCTTTTAAGGAGATAACTGAGAGAGTTTGGGATCCGAAGAGGTTTGTGATAGTTTTAGACCATCAATCTCCAGCAGATAGCGTTAACGCCGCAGAAAACCACAAAATGTTGAGAAATTTTGCAAATGAGCAAGGAGTAATATTTTACGATGTAGGTGAAGGAATTGCCCATCAGATAATGGTTGAGAATCATGTTGAACCGGGGATGCTAATAGTCGGTGCAGATTCTCACACATGCACTTATGGAGCTTTAGGTTGTTTTGCAACTGGAATTGGTTCAACGGACTTAGCATGTGTTTTAGCTTTGGGAAAGCTTTGGTTTAAGGTGCCTGAATGCATAAAGTTCGAAGTTAATGGAAAGCTTGGTAAACACGTATATGGAAAGGATATAGTGTTAAAACTAATAGGTATGGTTGGTGCTGATGGTGCTAACTACAAAGCCTGTATATTTTCGGGCAAAGTTGTAGAAAAATTGGAAATGTCAGATAGACTTACGATGTGCAATATGGCCGTTGAAATGGGTGGAAAAACTGGAATAGTTGAGCCAGATAGAAAAACCGTTGAATACTTAAAAGCTATCAGAGGAAAAGATTACGACTTGGATTCGTTGAAGGAATTAAGGAGCGATGAAGATGCAAAATTCGATGTAGTGGAATTAGACGTAACTGGAATGGAGCCACAGGTTGCAAAGCCTCATAAGGTTGACAACGTTGCGGATATTTCAGAAGTGGAAGGTATTAAGGTTAATCAGGTATTCATTGGAAGCTGCACGAACGGCAGATATGAAGATTTGAAGATCGCTGCTGAAATATTAAAGGATGAAAGAGTTGCAAGAGGAGTTAGACTAATAGTAATTCCAGCAAGCAGAAGAGAATACATGAGAGCTCTAAGAGATGGATTGATTGAAGTGTTCGTTGAAGCTGGAGCTATAGTCGAATTCCCGTGTTGTGGGCCATGTATGGGGAGTTGCATGGGATTAATTGCGAGTAAAGAGGTTAGTGTTTCTACTTCTAACAGAAACTTCATAGGTAGGCAGGGGAGTCCTGAAGGTGAAATATATCTGGTAAATCCAGCTACGGCTGCAGCAACAGCTATATACGGCGAAATAACAGATCCCAGAAAGATATGACCGATAAAGATTTCGAAGAGAGAATTTCTAAGATAGAATCAGAGGTTTCAAATTTAAAGACCCTAATAGAAGAACTCGAAAGGGAGATCTCAAAGCTAAAGAGGGAGTTGAGGGAGCTAAAGGTTGAAATGACTTACTGGATATTTGGGTAAGTTATTTATATCCAATTTTTAATTACAATTTATGGCAATAAAAATCTCATTTATAAACTTTAAAGGCGGTGTGGGCAAAACTACATTAGCTGTTAATTTTGCAGCAACTTTAGGTAAAAAAGATTACAAAACTCTACTTGTTGACTTAGATCCACAAGCAAATGCATCTATATACTTACTAAGTCCAGAATTAATGGAGAGAAGAATAAGTAAAGATGGTGGTGAAACTCATAAAACTACGTATCAGATGTTTCTAGATATAATTGAGCAAACTCATAAGTTTAACTTTGATGAAGCTGTAATTGAGTGTGTAGTAAGAGATGAGCGTGGTAATGTCTTAAATACGAATTTAGATTTACTCCCAAATACTTATGAAGCTATTGATTTAGAATATAAACTTAGAGCATATCAAGGTGTTGCAGCATCGATACTTAAAAGACAAATGCGAAATAGCCCAGCTGAAGATAGATATGACTTTATAATATTTGATTGTCCGCCAAATCTTTACATGACAACTGTTAATGCTTTAGTTTATTCAGATTATTTCATAATACCAGTCTATCCTGACCCATTCTCATATTTCGGTTTAGATGTCCTCTGCAAGGAAATTCAAAGGAGAATTAGAGATAATATTGATGTTGTTGGTTCTAATCCACCTAAACTATTGGCTGTAATATTTTCAAGAGTAAAAAGACAAGCAACTCATTTTATTACACAAAACAAAGCACGATTTGAGAGACTTATTGAAGAATTAAAAAGATCCGAAGATTTAAGAATTGTTTCAGAAATTACGGAAATCTTTAGTGATGAAGATTTAATGTTCGGAGATACAGTTGTAGTACCAGATTCAGTAGATAAAC
>CAZFII010000211.1:0-2319 GCA_964518925.1 uncultured archaeon | reverse complement strand
CTTAAATGTGTCTTTTAAATATTTTCAGAGAAAATTGATATTGATGATGTATATTTTCGATTTTTTCATGTTCTAAATGGAGTTCTACAGCCTTATTTTTCATCAGTTATATATTATATTAAAGAAAACAAAAATTGGAAGTGGGGCCGCCGAGATTTGAACTCGGGTCTCCGCCCCCCCAAGACGGAAGGATAACCAGGCTACCCTACGGCCCCTTTAATTTAGTTATGCTTATAAGTACTTTTAAGGTTTTTGATAGTGATTTCAACTTGAGATCCTCAGCCTCGATAAAACAGTTCTCTAATCGATTCATGAAATTCGTTAATAGCTTTTGAATTACCCGGTCGCAAATTATCTATTAGCTTGATATCGACTTTAATTTCATATTTACTTTTGATTTCATCGATCATTTGCTTTAAGTTATCTTTACAACAAAAATCAGTTAAAGAAGCAATTATGACTCTTGCACCCTTTCGACCAAAGAGTAGTGAATATCCCAAAGCTTGATTAATTGTCCAATCACATCTCTCTTCAATATTCCTTTCAAATGTACAACTACAGCCAAGTTTAGCTTCAATAATTAGAAGAATCTTATCAAGAATTTGCCATACTTGATAACCCGGCTTAGCATTTGGACTAATTAAACGTCTTTGCTTACTGCTTAAAGGTCTTGTTACCACTATATCTGGACTATCTGGACATCTAAAGTTCTGGCAAATCTGTATATACATATTAGCTTCATGTTGATTTAAACCGTAATCTTTTGTTAACCTGTTTATAAATGATGGGGCTTGTACACCAACTAATGCCTTCAGATATCCAATGTATGCCGTTATATCCCACAA
Source organism: uncultured archaeon (assembly GCA_964518925.1). Classification (GTDB taxonomy): domain Archaea; phylum Halobacteriota; class Archaeoglobi; order Archaeoglobales; family Archaeoglobaceae; genus CAYWXE01. The sequence goes on along the minus strand of CAZFII010000211.1, from coordinate 1,474 downwards.
TAAGTCTGCTATAGTAGTACTATTGTGCTTTAAGCTATCAACGACTTTATTACCTCTACTATGTAGTTCCCATGCTCCCGTTACAGAAGTAGAATTCGTTGCTAAGTAAACCTGACACATAAGCCAGAGTTCATACAAAAATGCCACAATATCTGACATTTTATATGTTTCTACTTTCTGCGAAGAGCATAGTTGCTCTATTTTGCTGCAATTTACACCTAACGTTGCACAGCAAGCATTGTATAGGCTAATTCTGGCATGGTAGTCGTAAATTCTGTTAACACCAATTTTGTCAAACATCTGAAGTAGTTCATTGCATAAATCGTAGCAATATACCGAGACACATAGGTTATTTTGGTATCGTAAATATTAATATTTAACTGAATTAAGGATGCAACGAAGTATCTAAATCATCCAACTTAATCTTTATATCTCAAATAACTTCAGCTTAAATCCAACATTTTCCTCTACAGCTCTTTCGTATACAACTTTAGCAACGGCGATATCTTGAATTGCCAATCCAGTTGAATCGAATATAGTTACTTCATCATCGCTTTCCCTTCCAGATTTAATCCCAGCGATTATTTCACCTAGGGTTGCATGGATTTTGCTTTCATCTATTAAGCCCTTAGATACTGCTACGTTGATTTCTCCTCCGTGCATCGCCTGCTTGAGATCGTCTACAACGATCTTACTTCTAAGCAAAATTCTTTCATCAAGCTCCTGCTTTCCAGCAGCGTCAGCGCCTATTGCATTTATATGAGTTCCACTCTTTATCCAATCATTCATAACAACTGGTTTCGTTGAAGGAGTTGCAGTAGTTAATACGTCACAATCGCAAACCCTTTCTATTTTATCTATTCTACAATCAACTCCATGCTTATTACAAAATTCTGCAAATCTTTTTGCAGCATTTTCGTTTACATCGTAAGCTAGAGCCAATTCTATTTCAAACACTTCTTTTAAAGCCATGAATTGAAAATAAGCTTGTTTACCACATCCAATAAATCCAAAAATCTTGCTATTTTTCCTTGCAAGATACTTCGAAGCAACTCCACTTGCTGCACCAGTTCTCAAGCTCGTTAAGTACGTTGCATCCATTATTGCAAGTGGAAATCCCGTTTTCGGATTATTTAAGATTAGAACAGCCATAACAGTCGGTAAACCTTTTTTAGGATTCTCTGGATGTGAATTAACCCACTTTATTCCAGCATATCCCATTAAACAAGCAGGCATAGCCCTTAAATCTCCAGAATCAAATGTTAAGTAAATCTTTGGTGGCATTTGAGCTTTTCCAAGTGCATAGAGTCTAAAAGCCTCTTCAACTGCATCGATTGCATCTCCCATTGTGATGAGTCTCTTAACGTCTTCTTGAGTTAGAATAACTGTCTCCATAGTATCAGACTGTGACAAAAATTAAAAACATTGCTAATTTAAATCCAAATAGTTTTACAGAGAATCAAAAAAATTTTAT
>CAZFII010000210.1:0-2321 GCA_964518925.1 uncultured archaeon | reverse complement strand
AACTTATCCAGGATTTGACGTATGTAAGTTCTGTAATCTCCTATTGTTTAAAAAGCCTAAATAAATAAAGATAAAGGATAATAAATAAAGTTAGTTTATGAAAAAATGGTAATTGTGATATAATACCATTGGATATAAAAATAAATTCTGGATGAATGGACTTTTAGGATTCCTTGGATTTGAAGCTTTCAAATTGCATAATCCTTAGTATTTATTTTACTTCTGTTTCTTTGGATTCCTTGCCCATTTCAAATATCTCAGAGAAAAACTCAAATATTTGGGTCTACTTGGTGTGATTGGTTTAATCGTAGCGATACAGGGGGTTATAAGAGTAGTAGAAGTTAAAAGATGGTTGAAAGATAAGGAGTATATAGTGTATTTGGAATAATTGGATTGATTTTAACGATTATTAGTGCCATTAACAATCAAAACTTTTTGGTACTGGAATTACCATTATATGAGTGAAGTTTCTATATATGAAGAAAAATGACTCTGCGGTGACCTTGTTTTGCTCGGACATATAACAGGTGTGTATCCAACTTCGCTATCGCTCTACCCAAATTTCACCTTATCGGATACGCCCAGAACGTTATACGCAACTGGCTTTAAGATGCTTAAAATAAAAAAGAATAAAATGGAAGAAACTAAAAAATGTCAAAAATGTGAAACGGAACAAGAAGAGCTTTATCTTAAAACGATTGTCACTTTTGGAAAACCGAGAAAAGGGAATTTTAACTTATAGCCCAGAGGACAAAAGAGAAATCATAGGTGGATACATTGAATTATAAGTTATCAGAATTGTTTATTTGTTATATCAACGATAAATTAACAGAATCTCGAAATCAAATAGTTAAATGTACAATCGATTATCTCAACGTCTTTAAATCTTCCGAGTTCACCAGTTGTTACTACAGGTCTGTAGGAATTCGTTCTTGAGAGCATTGTCCCGTTTTTTCCATGTTTCGTTATTAAAACCCTAAATCTTTTTCCTATAAACTTTTTATTGTTCTCATAGCCTATTTCTCTGCACAACTTCGTTAATATCCTTGATCTCTCTTTCTTTATCCATCCAGGGATATCCCTTAGTTTTGAGGCTGGAGTGTTTGGTCTTGGAGAGAATCTAGTTATGTTTACAATATCGGGCTTAACATTCTTTATAAGCTCATAGCTCTTCCAGAAAGATTCCTCGCTTTCGGTAGGATAACCAACTATTATATCTGTAGATACCATTACATCATCGAATTCTTTTCTAAACCTATCAACAACTTCAACAAAATCCTCAACAGTGTGATTTCTCTTCATATGCTCTAAAACTTTATTATCTCCACTTTGGACTGGAACGTGTATAAACTTGTAGATCTTATCATTGCTAAAGGAATTTATTAAATCATCGAGTATTTTCGCTGCGTGATGCGGATTCATCATACCAACTCTAACTCTGAAATCGCCATCTATCTTTGAAATCCTATTCAGTAATTCTGGAAGCTTGTATTCACCCATATCTAATCCATAAGCTCCAGTATCTTGAGATGTAAGCTGAATTTCCTTAAATCCCATTTCTACAGCTTTTTTAACCTCATTAACTATTGCATCGATTGAAAAACTTTTGAGTCTACCCCTTGCAATTCTCGTAGCACAGAAAGAGCAAGAACCTAAACAACCTTCAGAAATGGATACTATAGCTATTGCATTTTCTCTAAGCCTGCATTTGACATCGTATAGCTTAGCCTTGTCAATACTCCTCCTCTCAACAAATAAGACCTTAGAATTGGAATTTATTGCATCAACTATTTTATCTAAGTTATCTGGCGAAACGACGGAATCTGCCAACTCTACAGCTTCTTTGGAAATCCTTGATAGACAACCAGCTAAAACGATTTTTTTACCGAGACTTTTTAGCTCTTTCATTCTTCTAATAATTTTTCTCTCAGTGTATTCAATAACGCCACACGAATTTATAACAACTACATCTGCATTTTCGACATCAGATAGTTCAAAGTACTTTGAAATCAACCCACGCATTATATCTGAATCAGCTTGATTCATCGTACAGCCGTAAGTTTCAATCGCTACTCTCACTAAAGAATTGTTAGATCAATCTGTTTTTAAAGATACGATTTTAAAAAATTAGTCATGATACCGTATTGGATGGGATGTGTCCACATAAGGAGCAAAAGTTTATATATTGAATATTTAAATTTTTCGCACAAAATGGACACGTCTATTGGATGATTTAAAAATATTAAATGGTGGTGATGCAATACTATTGATGAAGTATTTAAATTTATGTACAATGTAGTGTCACAACCCGTTGAATCACT
>CAZFII010000209.1:0-2390 GCA_964518925.1 uncultured archaeon | reverse complement strand
ATCAGTGAGATGAACTCCTTTCGCAGTAACTGCTATTTTCATACCAATCCCTCCATAAATTTATACGCCTTTTCGACGAGTTTTGCATTCTTTTCGGCTAATTCACCTTTAAACCATTCATTTATGGTATCGAGAAGAGAATTAAGAGATACTATCTTTGTTGCACCAGCAAAAGCTCCAACCATGGCTGTATTAGTTATAGCTCTCCCAAGTATCTCTATAGCGAGCTTAGTTGCGTTTATTGTCAAAACTTTTATCTTAAACTCGTTAGCCTTGAGCTCTTTAATTAAATCCTCTTTACTCTTTGGATAATTCGCTATAAGCATACCATTTTCTTTTATTCCAGATAATACGTTTACAGGTCCAATTACCGTTGGATCGAGAACTACAACGTAATCTGGATTGTATATTTCATCTCTAAGCACGATAGGCTCATCTGAGATTCTAAGAAAAGAAGCTACAGGAGTTCCTCTTTTTTCTGCACCAAATGTAGGGAAGGAAAGAGTATAATATCCCTCTTTAAAAGCCGCTACTGCTAATAAATCTGCTGCAGTTACTACACCTTGTCCACCTCTACCGTGGAATCTAACTTCTATTAGAATACCTATCCCCCTATACTTGTCCTATCTAGCCTAATAAATATTTTGTTATTTAACTTCGAAGGCGTTTGAAAAAATCTCAATCCAGTTTTGAGGTTTCGTAAGAAATTCTAGTTTACTTATATTATCTACCAAATAGTACATATCTTCACCTTTTACGTCAAGGATATCTATAGGTTTTGCGATTTTCAGTTCTGGAACTTCTGGATAGTTTTCGTTCTTAATCCATTCTCCAGTGTAGTAATAACATGCACCTCTGTACTTCGTATACGGTTCGTATATCGATGAAAAGTCTCTGCAAACCCAGTTACTCATGACGAGTTTTTTGTTAGAGGGATTTATTGTTACATGTACGTAATTTGGTGGTATTAACACTACATCGCCCTTAGAGGCTTCAACTGCTAATACTTCGACTATTTTATCGTTTTCCCTCTTTTGGAGTAGGTAGATTGCCTCCCCTTCTAAAACCTGATAAACTTCGGGATAGCTTAAGCCGCTAACTACTTCTGGATGGTAGTGTCCGTATGTCTTTATGTATTCATCTCCAATTCTGTTTGGCGGTATTATAGTGTAATCGAATCTTAAACCAGCGTTAACTATTTTTTTGTGATCTTCCTTTCTGTAGTAGACATCTCTAAACATGTAATATGCATCGAAGTCTTCTTTTAATTCTTCGGGAAACGCTAAAACTGGCTTTAAGTCTGAAGCTTTCCTCACATCAGCTTTGAACTTAATTCCGTGTATTTCGAGTTCCATAGGGTATTAAGTGTCTAAAGTTTAAAATTACTTACTCACTACAAAAAGGCTTTAGCTATTTTCAACGATTTCATTATGTGAGCTTTTGCATTTCCTTCAACGACTTCCTCATGTCCCGGATACAAATTCTCTACATCAAGCTTTGTCAACTTTTCAATAGATTTTATGAGGTCTATCGCACTCCCTCCGGGTAAATCAACTCTACCAAAGCTACCATAGGCAAATACTGTATCTCCACTAAACAACCACTTCTTTTTCGGCTCGTAAAGGCATATGCTTCCGGGAGTGTGTCCAGGAGTGTGAATTACTTCGAGTGTAATCTCGCCTAATTCGAAAACTTCTCCACCCTTAACAAGAATATCCGGCTCAAATTCTTTAAATCTAACTCCAAATAGAATAGATGTAAAGTTCTGAACTTTTAAGAGTTCGTATTCCTTTTCATGCATTACTATTTTTGCTAATCCCTTGAAGTGCCCAGCTGCAGCTGCGTGATCAAAATGGGAATGAGTGAGAAATACGTAATCTAAATCTCTGGGATTTATGTATCTACTTATCGCTTTGATTATGAACTCGAAGTCACCGCCAACGTCTATTATCGCCTTTTTTTCATCTAAGATTAAATAACAGTTTGCTGCAAGTGGTGGTGCAACTATTCTGATCGGTTTCATAGGAGTTCCACGCTTTCAACTTCAACGCTTTCTACACCATCGATCTTCTGAATCTCTTCAACAAATTTATCCCCAACTCCTTCAGCATCTGGCATAACTGCTAAGATCTCCAAAGCCTTTAAGCCAAATGCTATTGGTTTCTCTGTATAATCTCTTATCTCTACGCCTTCGATTTGTACGTTTTTTATACTTTCTAAGACTTTGTTTAAGTCTACATCTATATCCTTTGGCATAACTCTAAGCTTCATCAGCACTTTTCCCATTTTCGTCACCTATTGCAAGGTCTTATAACGATTTTTATATTTTCGCATTTTTAAGGTCCGACAAATCCGCAGTTTTCACACTTGTATGGATTGCCAAGTCTTCT
>CAZFII010000208.1:0-2420 GCA_964518925.1 uncultured archaeon | reverse complement strand
AACACTCTTCTGATGTTCGTTGTAACGACTTTTGCAATAACTGTAGCAATCGCCATTACCGCTAAAACTACGATCAAATCGTAAACCGTGACATCACCGTATACTTTTTGTGAAAGGATGTTCATAGTCCCCACTCCATCACAAACTTTTTCTTCATTGTTGGTATTCTTCTCGCAACATAAAGCTCGATGGACTTGTTCATATCTCTAAACGATTCATCAAGAAAAAACGTTTCGGCGACATTTCTCGATACGATATTCATTAAAGCTGAGGAGAAAACCAGGCTTTCGTTGTAGTAAATCTTCATACCGTAAACGTCTAAAACGATGCGTTTTATTTCGACCCATTCATCCGAGTTGTTTACGATTTTAAGCTTTAATACACCATTTCTTATTGGATCTAATTCTGGAATCTTTGAGTAAACATCACTCCTCCAATACCTACAAATAATTCCAGTTCTTGGGTTACCGTAAAGGGTATACTTCTGCTTTTGAAGGCTAAATATATCGAGGACTTCAAAACTCTTCTTCATAGCCAAAAAGACTCCAATCTCAATTGGAAATGTTAGGTAAACATCAGTAGAAGACTTAGGCTCAGAAAAGACTGGATTCTCTAACTCTATGTAGAGAAAGTTTGTCAGATTTTTTGGTAGATTTACAGGTTCTATCGGATTTATTACGAGATTACAGCTTTTTGTGACTATTATCTTTTCTACTTTCTCATCACCTTCACGGATATATCTGTAAAAATTATTATCCTTCTTGACTATAACTTTAATTTTATTGAAACTCAATACTGGAAAATTTTGGATGTCAAACCAACCGTACACATATTAACTAACGAAAGTTAAACAAAAACTTTAGGTTTAGCAACTGTGCAGTGGGCTACTCCTTTAACGTTCCATCCGCCTTCTCGGCTAAAGCTTCATACGGGAGTTCAGGGCTTGCCCACTGAAGCCCCATCCCATCGGACTCTTTATCCGATGGGCTATTTTGACTTATCTCTCTGCTCCAGAACATCTGGAGTGTCATCGGAAACGTTCCAATATTTAGTAGATTTAAAGTATTTAAAGCTACCGCCAACAATCCCTTCCCTCTTTGAAAAGCGAGGCTTTGCAAGCATAATTTTATAAAACGGACAGATGTACTCCACAAGAACTATATCAAAATCACTTGAAATGAACTTCCTATTACGATTACGTAATCCGCTTTCCTAGCAAGTTTAACGTACTTATTCAAATATGAAGTATTTGAAAATAAAACGAGGTTCACTTTAAAATCTATATCAAATTGCCCTTCAGAAACAATTATTCCAACATTGTTTATATTTAAATTTTCTAACTTCTTTCTGAGTGTTTCTGCGGTTTTAAAGTCTGAAACTACATATACCTTTTCGAAGATTTTTGCAAGCGGAATTACGAAATTTCCATTGCAAAATTCAAATGCCACTTTCCTTTCAATGTTAAGCTTCTCTATTATTTCAGTAATTCTCTGTAGCATGTCTGATGTTGAAACGATATAAATAAAAATACTACAACACTCACATCAACATGCATGAAATCGTCATACCATTTGTAATAGCAATAGCGATAATTCTCTACGATTCGTTTAAGAGATTTAAATTGTGGTTTTTAGGTTACATCTTAATCTTCGTAGGATTTGTACTCTACGTTTCAGCGTTTCTCTTTGATGATTTTACACTTGCAGAAGTTTATTACCATTCTTCAAAATCGTTAAGTCCAATTTTTAAATTTTCAGCTTCATGGAGTGGAAGTGGTGGTTTTATAGTTTGGTGGTTATTCGTTTTTACGCTTGTAGTCTTTCTCAAAAGATTGAGGAATGAAGAAAACTACGTATACTACAATTTGACTATAGTTGCTCTTTTCTTTATAGCTTTACTCAATTCAGCTTTTGACAGTATGCAGTTCACACCAAAAAACGGAATGGGATTAAATCCTTTACTAAAAAACATCTGGATGCTCATGCATCCCCCAGCAACTTTTATAGGCTATGCGTTTGGGTTACTTGTAGCTATATCTAAGGAGGAGAGAATTTATACTAACTTAGCATGGTTTTTTATAACGTTAGCAAACGTTTTAGGAGGTATTTGGTCGTATTTCACATTGGGGTGGGGTGGTTATTGGGCTTGGGATCCAGTGGAGACTTCACTACTATTACCATGGCTGTGCTTAACGGCTTATTTCCACTCATTAAATAAAGAGAGTTTGAAGTATTTGGTTGGATTTTCCATAGTTTTTGCAGCGTTTGTAACAAGGGGTGGCATCTCAATACTTCATGGATTTGCAGTAAATCCAGCTGGACTTGCGATAATCGTCTTAGGCATTCCATTTTTAATCAAAGCTGTTAAGAGTTTTAGATTTAAAGGATTAAATCCTATGGAAATAGTATCGTACTCACTAC
>CAZFII010000207.1:0-2528 GCA_964518925.1 uncultured archaeon | reverse complement strand
ATATATAATGTTATAATACTAACAAGCTTTGTTTTAGCAGTTAAAGCTTACAGAAAAGTTAAAAAGCTTGAAAAGGTGATCAGAGGTGAGTAGCGATATAATAAACTGGATTCTTGAGCAAATTCATTTAATACTTACAGTTAAACTACTTGATTGGATTGTAGAAAAATTCGAGACATTTGAGCCAATACAATGGCTATTGTTTGCTTTAGGTAGTTTCTTAGTTAGTATTGGAGTATATTCAGCTTGGAAAAGTTACAGAATTGCGTCATACAGCGTTTCAGTAAAGATAGCTAAGTTTGGATTTACTTTGATAGTATTGGCTTTTGCTTGGCCTAACATTAAGTGGATATATGAAGAAGGCATTAAAATGACTGGTAATCCAGTTTTGGAGTTTGTACTTATATTGGTTGGTGGATTTTTCGGTTTGAATGTTGTTAAATTAATATTATTGTCATCAACTAAAAAGAGGTGATAAGTTTTGGGAAGGAAAAAGGTTAGTGGTAAGAAAGCTAAGAATTGGATTCAAAAAGCAGTAAAGAGACCGGGAAGAGTTAAGAGATTTCTAAAGAGATTATATGGAGATGAAGCATTCACAAAGAGTGGAGAAATTAAACATTCGTATTTGCTAAAGGCAATAGCTTATGTTAAGAAGAATTATCCACCGGGAAAGAAGAGGAGAAGTCTTTTAGCTGCATTGAATTTAGCTAAGAGGTTTGAAACACTCGGAAAAGGAAAAAGAGGTAAATAATGTATGCGAAGAAATAGCTTTTCTTTATTTTATAAGAGAGATAAATTAAAATGGAGGGTGATGAAGAGATGGGTTTATTCAGAAAGAAGGTTATTGAAGATGAAGAGGAGAAAACAGAGTTAGACATTTATAGATTGGCAGAAGCACAGGTTACGTCAACTTATGTAACAACTATAGTTAAGCAAATATATAATGATATAAAAAATGACGTAAATATTAAAGAAGAAGACAAATCAATGGTATTTGAAGAGGCGATAAGAGTTCTATGCGAGCTGTTAAAGCAATAATTCTTTTTCTCTTATTTTTTAGTTTTAGCTTGATTCCTGTATCTGCTAAAAATGTAAACAAGACTTTAAGTGACAAAGAGATTCTAAAGACTATTAAAAGCAAATTCGGGATAACAGAATATCCTAAACCGACATTAGAAACTAACGACACAGTAGTTTTTATATTATTCCGATTTGGAGCATGGGACAGGGTAGCTTACAATAACACAAAAGCGGTAGCTCCTCTTTATGTTTACGTTTATAATAAACATAATAAGGTAATAAATATAAGATATTGGAGTGGCGATAAGAGCATAAATGGAACTCTAAACGGGAGTTGGGGTTTTCTTGGCACAATTGGCAAAAAAGGTATGAGAGATACGATATATCTAAAAATTCTCATAGATGGAAAAGAATATTTCTTAAGGATTCCGTTAGTCAAAAGTATTAAAGAAAAGAAAGAAGAGAAGGTTTTAGCGTTTAAAAAGGAGGTAATAGTAAGGCATGCTCAAGTGGCAATTGTATTAGCGGTATTTGCAATTATAACGGCTTATGTCCTGAAAAGAAAGACTCTACTAACTAATCCGTTCAATTTAATCAATGCTGGAATTGTGATATGTCTAACAGCCGGTTTAGCTTATTATCTTGAATACGTTAGGACAGATAGCACATTCTGGTTAGCTTTCGTATTCACTGCATCTGAATTCTTAAGCTATAGCCTCTTCAGTGCAGGTAGAAGAGTATGGTTTATGCAAATACTACCATCGATGAGAAAAATCATTATCGAGGAAGGAATCTTGTATAAATGCAGAGAAGGGTTAGCTTTTGCGATTCAAAGCGTTGATGAAGCTATAAAAAGATGGAAGGGTCAGCACATATTAATTAAAGATAAAGAAATTGGAAAAATAGGAAGTCTAAGCGAAGATAAGATGTTTAAAGTGATTATGAACGAAATAGAATGGTGTGATTCGATTTTAACTGTTTCAGCTAAGATTAAGAGGGAGAAATATGAATCTAAGAAAGAAGATTGAAAAGGCAGTTGAAGAGAAATTAGAAAACATTAGAACTGTTAGGGTTCTGGAAGTGCATGCTCTAGGGCCAAAGGATGTAGAGCATTTGTTAGAATTTATGCATCAGGGAAAGGTTGTTGAAGACTTAATAAAAGAAAACATTGAGTTAAGAGGAAGGTATTTGCGGTTGGAAGCAAAATTAGCTTTTATGGCTGATAAAATAGCAAGCGAGAAGTGGAGAAGGGTTTTAGAACTTTCTCATGAAATTTTGAGGGAGGAAGAGGATGAAGATTAAGGTAGATGAGGGAGAGAACGAAGAAGTTAAACTTTGGCAACTCTTAAAGCTATCTGCTACTAAATTAGGTAAGAAGCTTGGAATACAAGATTATGTTTTCATAGACGTTGATATAGCCTCAATTCTTATAGATCTGGAACACGCAATAAGACGATTTGGAACTAAAGAGGAAGTAAAGGCTTTTGAGGAGTTCAAAAAACGATTAA
>CAZFII010000206.1:0-2537 GCA_964518925.1 uncultured archaeon | reverse complement strand
TTCTTTTCTTTTTGTAAATTTAAGTTTCTTTAATTCTTAAACAAAATTATTATCGAAGATTTATATCAAAAGTAGTTAGGCTAAACAATATAAGACTATCTATAAGCTTAAAAAATTTAATGGAAAACAGATAATAGAACTTTTATCATGCAGTTTGAAGCTGTACAACCGATTTTACATTTAACTGTACAATCTACTATACAGCAATCTGTAACAGAACATACAGAGGAGGGAATATTAGATTGAGAAGGAAATTGAAGAATTTAAGAAATTGGTTTTAAGAAATAGGGGTGATAAATGTATAAATGATTTTAAAATGGTGCCCGGACCCGGATTTGAACCGGGGACCACGCGGTCTTCAGCCGCGCGCTCTCCCTGACTGAGCTACCCGGGCTTAAAGGATTTAAGTCCTAAGGGTATTTCTAACTTTCGGTTGATATGATATACGAACCAGCTGAAGATAGTGAGTTACTACTTGAAGTAGCTTTAACAGAGGTTAAAGATAATGATGAGGTCTTAGAGATTGGAGCTGGGAGTGGATTCGTTGCTGAAAAACTAAAAGATAAATGTAAATATATATTAACTACAGATATTTCACCTTTCGCAACGAGAGAACTTAAAAGAAAAGGATTGGAAGTAATCAGAACAGATATAGCTAAAGGTATAAGAAAAAAGTTCAATTTAATCCTCTTTAACCCACCGTATTTAGAATTGGAAGAAGAACTCAAGAGAGGAGATTGGTTAGATATCGCAATCGATGGTGGAAAACATGGGGTAGAAGTCATTTCGAAGTTTTTAGATTGTTTAGATGAAATATTAGCTGAAAATGGTAGAGCAATTATAATCGCATCATCCCAAAATGAGCCATACGTTTTTGAAGAGATTGAGAAAAGGGGTTACAAGTATGAAGTGGTTCGTGTAAAAAACCTATTCTTTGAAAGGCTATATGCTATAAAGATATTTAAATAACCAAAATCTTTCTGGCAAATTTCTCATCTATGCAGTATAATACTCCATCTACTTCTACTCCATCTTTGCAAACTTTCACGATTTTACCAGGCTCTATTCCTATTTCTTTCAGTTTTGCTGGTGCAGCTACTACTTTATATATACCCTCATCAACTTCTAATAGATTTTTCACTCTATAGTTACACTCATCACATACGTTACATTCCCCCGCAATTATATCACAAATCCTCGTAATTACCTTATCGTTTAAATAGTGTTCAAGTTCACAACTCAGTTTTGATGCCGTTTTATCGTCTACACCAAGATAACTCCTAAGAAAGATGTAAAATGCTGTATAGTATTTTTTCACTCTTCTAGCAATTTCCTCGCCTTTCTTTGTTAGTCTTACTCCGTAATACGGTTTATAGTCGATGTAACCCTCTCTATGGAGTTTTATTAGCATTTCTGTAACACTCGATGGTTTTACATTTAAAATTCTAGCTATATCTTTAGTTCTAACGATTCTTCCCTCCTTACTCTGGATATCGTAAATTGCTTCAAGGTAATCTTCCATTCTCTTCACATTAAATATTTCAACAAAAATTAAGAAATTGTTTTCGATTGTCCAACAACTTTTAAACAGTCTTTAGTAATAGGGTATTGTGAAGGATTTGAGAGAAATAGACAAGTATCTCGACAAGCTTAGAATAAAAGATGTAGACTCCGAAGAAAGAAAGATATACGCCGAGGTATTAGACAGCAGAACTCTAAAAACACTCTACAAGCTTTCAGCAAAGGGATATATAAAAGCTCTTGGTGGTGTCGTTAGCACTGGTAAGGAAGCAAATGTTTTCTATGCGGATGGGCATATAAATGGAAGAGATGTTGCCATGGCCGTTAAAATTTACAGAATAGAAACAAGTGAATTCTATAAAATGGATGAATATCTGTTTGGTGATAAGAGGTTTGACATGAGGAGAATATCTCCAAAAGAAATAGTATTCATTTGGACTGAAAAGGAGTTTAGAAACCTTGAGAGGGCTAAGGAAGCTAATGTTAACGTTCCAGAACCATACGTTTATATGAAAAACGTAATATTAATGGAGTTTATCGGTGAAGATGAAATTCCAGCTCCAACACTCTTCGAAATAGGTAAAGAGCTTAAAGAGATGGATGTCGAAGGAATATTCGAAGAAGTACTGAAAAACGTTAAGAGGTTGTATAAGAAAGCCGAGCTTGTCCATGCAGATTTAAGCGAATACAACATAATGTTTCTCGATAAACCATACCTAATAGATATGGGACAAGCCGTTCTAATAGATCATCCTAGGGCTATAGAATATCTAAAAAGAGATTTAAGAAATCTGATTAGATTTTTCTCAAAATTCGGTGTAAAATACGATTTAGATGAGTTATTTGAGGAAATTACTTCTTAATTTTTTATAAATTTGTAGAAATCAAATAGTTCCTATCAATTCTTTAATTTCTACTTTCGGTGTAAAATACGATTTAGATGATTTGTTTGAGGAAACTATGTTCTCAACCATCCGTTTATGCTTATTATTGCTTCTTCATATTTCGTATAGCTA
>CAZFII010000205.1:0-2546 GCA_964518925.1 uncultured archaeon | reverse complement strand
AGATTATTACAAAGAAAAGCTCGAATGGGATGCTTTTAAGAAATTCTTATCGAATTTCGCTATGATAAAGAAATACGCACCAGAGGACATAGCAATATGGAAGGACTGGCTGATTTACGGAACGGCTTTAGGAGTTGGAGAAAAAGTAGCTAAAGCTATGGAGAGTCTAAACATAAAGATTCCAGAGGTTACAACGTTCTACGGGTTTGGAACATTTCATGCAATAGGTAAAACCGCAGCAAGAACTATTAGTGGAGGAGGCGGTGGTGGAGGATTTGGAGCTGGAGGTGGATTTGGTGGAGGAGGTGCTGGTGGAAGATAGCCGTTTTCAGTCAAATTTAAATGCATAGGATTACAAGAAAGGAAGGGGTGAGATAAATGCTGAAGAAAGTAGTTGAAGATTTAGGTAAAGAAGAGGTTTCTTCAATCGAGCTTTTAAAGTGGTTTAGAGATAGAAGCGATAAGTTTAGCTGTTTGTCTTGTAATAAGAAATTTAAAGACGTTGTTTGGTTCATCGATACAAGACCGGGAGACGACATAGTTATTAAAGAGAAAGGAAAACAGAGTGTAATCGTTGTTTGCTGTAATTGTGGTAAAGAAAATCCCCTCTCAGAACTCATAAAGCAGTTAGAATAATCTATTTTTTTAAATTTTGGTGATAAAATGGATGTGGTTGTAATCGGTGCTGGAGCCACTGGCTTGAAGGCTGCTTCCAGAGCTAAGAGAAGAAATCCAGACATAAACGTTACTGTCGTAGAAGCTGGAAGGTTTATCTCTGTTTCGAGATGTGGTTTACCGTATTACATAGGTGGATTTATAAATGAGGTAAACGACTTAAGAAAAACGACTTATGGAGCTATTAGAGATGAAAGATTTTTCAAAGAGTTAAGAGATATAGACATCTTAACACTTACAAAGGCTATCGAGATCGATAGAAGTAAAAAAGTAGTTAAAATCGAAAAAAGCGATGGTTCTGAAGATGAGTTGAATTATGACTACTTAGTTATTTCAACTGGTGCAAAACCTGTTAAGCCAAAAATAGATGCAGAAGGAGTTTTTACATTGTACGATCCAGAAGATGCAGAAAAAATTCTCGATTATTGGGAAGAGTACGAGCCAGACAAAGCAGTTGTAATCGGTTCTGGACTTGTTGAGCTGGAAACATGTGAAGCATTAACGAATTTAGGCTTAGAAGTTACGTTAATTGAATCAGCGAATCATATAGCCCCAGCTATTTTAGATGAGGAGATGGCAAGGCTTTTAGAAATTCACTTAAAGGAAAAAGGAGTTAACGTTGTGACATCTGCTACTGTCAGCAAGATATCAACTAAAAACGGTAGAGTTTCATCTGTTTTTGCTGGAAAAGAGTTTCCTGCCGATATTGTTATTACTTCAGTAGAGGTTAAGCCAAATGTTGAATTGGCTAAAAAGGCTGGATTAAAAATAGGAGAAACTGGTGCCATATTTGTAAATGAATATCTACAAACGAGTGATGAGAGTATATACGCTGGTGGTGATTGCGTTGAAAACGTTAATTTGATAACTGGAAAGAGAGTTTACACTCCTCTCGGTGATATCGCAAATAAGCATGGTAGAGTAATTGGAGATAATATAACAGGTGGAAAAGAGAAGTTCCCGGGAGTTATAGGAAGCGTTATAGCGAAGGTGTTTGATTTTACAATCGCAAAAACTGGATTAAGTGAAAAAGAAGCAAGAGAAAATGGATTTGATGTTATTACAGCTTTAGCTCCTAGTCCTGATAGAGAACCATATTATCCACGAATGAACAACATAAGGCTAAAGATTGTAGTTGATAAAAAAACAAACAAAATCATTGGAGCTCAGGCAGTTGGCTTAGGTGTAATAGATAAAAGGATTGACGTACTAGCTACTGCTATCCAAGCTGGATTAACGATTGATACAATAGCAAATCTTGATTTAGCCTATGCACCACCATATTCAGCTTCATTAGATAACGTTATTGTTGCTGCAAACGTTGCAAGAAATAAAAGAGATGGGCTATTCGAAACTGTAAAATCTTCAGAACTTAAAGAAATGATTGATAGAGACGATGTACTGATTTTAGATGTTAGAAACAAAGACGAATTTGAAAAGGGTTTAAAGATAGAAGCGAAAAACGTTGTAAATATACCCCTAATTGAACTCAGAAAGAGATTAAACGAACTACCAAAAGATAAGACTATTGTTGTAGTTTGTCCGCTTGGTGCAAGGTCTTACGAAGCTTATAGAATTCTTAAAGGCAACGGATTTAAGAAAGTTAAAGCTTTAGAAGGTGGTTTAGCCTTTTGGGTTTAGCGTTAATCTTAAATTTTGTTTCATCTATTTCTTCATAGGGCTCGTGGTCTAGGGGTTATGACGCCGCCTTCACGAGGCGGAGGTCGAGGGTTCGAATCCCTCCGAGCCCATTTTTACTTCTCCCAGAACTGGAATCGTATAAAGCTATTAGCTCGATAATCTTTGGCTCTAAGAGATCTGCTATAGATATACCAGTAGCTTCCGATATTTCCTTCAATCTCTCGTATAAT
>CAZFII010000204.1:0-2547 GCA_964518925.1 uncultured archaeon | reverse complement strand
AATTAATTGAGGAAAATACTGGCATAAAAGTGATCTTAGGTACTCATGAGTATAAATAATATTTATTATTATTATTTTGTTTTAATAAAATAAAGTTTATTAATTGAGTTTACAATTGATAATAAACCAATTATTTTTAATTAAATTAAATTTTGACAACTTAAATTATGGATGATAAATTAAATCTTATAAAAATCTGATTATAATCTTAACTATCTCAAAAATGACTCATAATCATATTATATACCCCACATATATCTACTTAAGGTTGAAGCTTTATAGACTTCGTTAACATAGCACCACCTGAAGGATAAAAGCTTATCATCTGAATCGTTCAAATCTTACGCCTCAAATTGAGGAGCTGTTCCCTAATTCTTATTATTTCCCTCCTAAACTCGACATTGCTTCTAAATATAAAATCGCTTATAACTCCAAACATCGTAAGCTGAATACCCGAGAGTATCAAAAGGGTTGTTAAAACTGCAAGTAAAAAATGACTTATTCCTTTAAACCAATCCAAAACAACATATATTCCTATCAAAAATCCTATAAACATTAAAGCAAAGCCTACGAAATATAAATACCTTGCAGGACTGTATCTCGTAATCAGTTCGTATACGGTTTTACCAATTTTAATTCCATCTCTTATGGGCTTTAATTTAGTTCTTCCTTTCCTCTTTTTATAAGTTATTGGGACTTCAGCAATCCTAAAACCCTTTGCAAGCGTTTCAACGGTTAGTTCTGTTTCAATTTCAAATCCATGCTTTTTTAGTTCGACATTTTTGTAAACCTCTCTTGTTAATGCCCTATAACCTGATAAGATATCGTGAACTTCGACACCGTAGCATATTCTGAACAAAAAATTTATAATTTTATTTCCTATAAGGTTTAACCTCGTAAACGCACCCTTTTCATAGTTTGCAAATCTGTTACCTATTACATGCTCAGCTTTATTGGTAAGGATAGGCTTTAGCAGTTTATCAACTTCTTCTGGCAGATAAGTTCCATCACCATCTATTAAAACAACTACATCGCTTTCAACAATCTCAAATGCCTCAGCTATTGCTTGCCCTTTTCCCCTCCCGCTTTGAACTACAACTTTTGCACCCTTTTCTCTTGCGATTTCTCTTGTCTTATCTGTGCTATTTCCATCTATAACTAAGATATCGTTATAACCGATTCGTTTAAATCTATCTATAACTTCACCAATTGTCTTCTCCTCGTTCAGAGTTGGGATAATCACTGTAATATTCATATTCTCGTTATCTTGAACATGCTCAGAACTGGAACTGCTCCAATCTCATCAACTCCAAGTTTGTTAACTACTACTGCTGCACATAGTACTTTTCCATCCATTTTCTCTATACCTTCAGCAACCTCTTTCACAGTGCTACCAGTGGAAATTATATCGTCAACGATTACACATCTCCTCCCATCCACTTTTGCATAGTTTTCGCTAAATACTCCACCTCTATGCTTCTCATTGCTCTCCCATTTTAACTTTCTTGGATAATAAACGCTTAAATCTGCTTTAAGCTCCTCTGCAACCATCGATGCTAGTGGAATACCACTGGTAGCAACTCCAACTACGATCTCAACGTCATCAAACCTTTCAGTTATCATATCCGTTAAAGCTAAGGCTATGTATCGCATTCTCGATGGCTTCGATATACCTTTCCAGTCGATATATATATCGGATGGTGTGATATCTTTAGCCCTTGTTAAAAGCCATAAAGCTGTTTCAAAGGACACGTTTAACTCATCGGCAATCTCTCCAGTGGTTAATCCTTTCTCCTTTAACTTTTTAGCTCTCTCAACTAAACTCTCCAACTTCATCTCTTAACCCTCCTAATTACTGCTTCACTTCCACAAACTGGACAAACATCTCCTTTAACCTTTCGCCCACAACCCCTACAAACTTTAACCCATTTATATCCTTTAGAAATTTTTCTTTGAATCACTCCTTCAAAATTTATCCCAAGTTTCATCGCAACGTTTTGAATTGCATAGTCATCAGTTACCAAAACTACATCATTTCCCATTTTTAATTCATCCAACGCTTTAGCTAAGAGTTTTACATCGGTTTCGGATAACTTGTGTATATCACCAGTTGATCTTGCAGTTTCTAATACAACTTTCATACTCTCTTCACTTGCAGATTCAACTCTTAAACTCTTAACACTGAAGTAAAGCCTTGAGTTTTCGTCTATTATTTCAGAAACTACTTCTGGAATAGTTACCATGTTATCGTAAACGGCTTTTCTAAGAAATATAACACTTGAATCTATCACGTATACCTTCATTATAAGTTTTAGTTTTAACTCAGATGTTTAAAAATCTTCTCGACTTTACTTAACATATTACGCATTAAGGTTTTATACTTTTAAAGTTGTTGATTAAAATTAGTATGGTGGAGAAAATTGCTACTAAGGAGGGAGTTGACAAGGAAAAACTCATAGTTCTTAGCCTTATAGCCTATCTTAACGAGAAAAAAAGGAGATATATGGAAGAAAGGATAGAAATTTTCAAAAGATATGGTGTTAATTC
>CAZFII010000203.1:0-2549 GCA_964518925.1 uncultured archaeon | reverse complement strand
ATTACTCTCCATTTTCAAACTCTTTAAGTTCATCTGGTAAGCGTCTTCTTAAGACCTCTAAATTTGCTATCCATACTGTCGTCCTCATAAAAATAACTTGACGACAAATCAAATAAATATGTTTCTACCTTTGTGGTAAACCTAAATGAAATAAAAATACTTTCATATCTCAAATTTATGGAGGTAAGGTCTTTCTCTCTTTATTAAATAGTATTAAACCCGGGACTGCTAATGGTAATAAGAGTATCTCTACTCTAAGATTCTCAATTGCATTCCATTCTTCTCCCAATATCAATGCATCGAGACCACTTGCAATTAAGACTAATACGTAAAGAAGTCCAAAGACAACGAGCATTAGAGATCCAAAGTAAAAGAAGGGTTTAATGTCATCTACTGTTAACCCCCTAAGGAATATCGCCGAAATTACAATTAGAACAAAACCTCCAAATACATCACTGGGTATGATTTGAGTAAATTGCTTTTCCATAAGTCCGCCGATAATTTCAGTAATTCCTAATATTAAAGTCACTGCAAACAGTATAAACGAATAAGCCTTGTATTTCATTTATGGTACCCCCAATCCGTAGTGAATAGCTATATACACTATCCAAGCAACGATATACGCCAAGATTAGTTCATACACTACAACAAAGGCTGTCCACTTCCAACTTCCAAGCTCTGATCTCAATACACCTATCGTAGCTAAACACGGAACGTATATGAGAGTTATGACCATTAGAGCTAAAGCCGATGCTGGAGTGAAATGCTTTGATATAACATCTGCTACACTTTCTTCTCCAACACCGTATATCATTCCAAAAGTTCCGACAACAATTTCCTTAGCCATAAAACCTCCAAGTAAAGCCACTCCCGCTGTCCAGTCCAATCCTAAAGGCTTTATTACTGGTTCAATGATGTGGCCTATGGTAGATGCGTAGGAATTCTGAACGAGTTCACCGCCGTTAGTTGCACTCCATGGATGAGTCGTTAAGAACCACATCACTACTGCACCTATAAATAAAACAGTTGCAGCCTTCTTCAGAAAGAGTCGTGTTCTAGCCCATGCATTACTTAAAACACTTTTAAAAGTCGGTATTTCATAGGGTGGCATCTCTAGAAGTAATGGTGAAGGTTTTCCTCTGAATACAAATTTCCTAAAAACCGTAGCCATTATTCCAGCTAAAAGGATTCCGAGCAGATACATTGATGTTATCACAGCTCCAGCAATCTCCTTAAAGAATACCCCAGCAAATAACATATAAACTGGCAGTCTTGCACTGCAAGACATAAGTGGATTTACCATTATCGTAATCTTTCTATCTGTTTCATCTTCAATCGTCCTCGTAGCCATTATCGCTGGAACGTTGCAACCAAAGCCAAGAAGCATAGGAATAAAAGATTTGCCTTGCAATCCAACCTTTGTCATAGCTCTATCCATTACGAACGCAGCCCTTGAGAGATAACCAGAGTCTTCAAGGATTGCTAAGGCTATAAATACGAACGTAATCGGCGGAAGGAACACTAAAACAAAACCCCAACCACCAAATATTCCATCTCCAATAAACGATGCCAATTCTGGATTTGAAATACTACTCTTAGCCCAATCCGAGCAAAATGAAAAGAACAAATCAATGGCATCACTAAAGGGAGCTGAAACCGTGAACGAAAACTGAAAAACTGCCCACATAAGTGCTAAAAATATTGGAATTCCGAGATACTTGTCAAGAACAACGGTATCTATTAGATCTGAAAAAGTCTGTGGCTTTTCAACTCTTTCAACACATTTTCCAACAATTTCTCCAATTTTTTCATACCTTGCAAGGGGTAGCTGTGTTACGAAATCCATGCTTTAACAACCTCCTCATCAATCCCAGCTTTTCTGAGTATATCCTCATCAAGCTCAAGTATTTTTATCGCAACAAATCTTGGCGGATATTCTGGCAAGATGTTGTTTTCAATAACCTTGTTTTTAACAACTTCAATTGCTTTTTCAACGCCATCGTTATATCTAATAATTGGCTTTTTAGGATTTTTTGCAGCAAAAACTATTGCCTTTTTTAACTCTTCAATACCTTCACCTCTAATTGCAACCATAGGTACTACTGGAACTCCTAACTCAATTGATAGCTTTCTAGAATCTATTTTGTATCCTCTTGATTTCGCTAAATCCATTTTGTTCAAGGCTATGACGAGATTTGCTTCCATTTCAATCAGTTGAAGAGTGAGATATAGATTTCTCTCAATATTGGATGCATCAACGATGTTAACAACTACATCTGGTTTTTCGTTTAAAATGTAATCTCTTGCAATTTTTTCATCTATTGAAGTAGCAGTTAAACTGTAAATTCCTGGTAAATCTACTATCTGCATTTTTATACCTTTATACTCACAAATACCTTCTTTTTTTTCTACAGTAACTCCCGGCCAGTTTCCAACTTTTTGCCTTGCACCAGTTAATGCATTAAATATTACACTCTTTCCCACATTCGGATTTCCAGCTAAAGCAACTTTTATCATTCCTTCACCTCCACTATTACGTTTTCAGCCTC
>CAZFII010000202.1:0-2550 GCA_964518925.1 uncultured archaeon | reverse complement strand
TAAAGCGGTGTGATCGTAATTGTGCTATATTTACAGCACTCTTCTTTTCATTGCATAACCTATATTTGCAAGATCTTTTAAAACCTTATCGTTTAAAAGAGAAAGATTCTAAAACATGAAATATACGTTCTTTAGATGAGGATTGGTGTATTCGTCTGTCATTGCGGTTTAAACATAGCGAGAGTTGTAAACATTGAGGAAGTTGTGGAATACGCAAAAAAATTAGATGGAGTCGTTTACGCTACTGATTTAAAATACGCATGCTCAGATTCATGTCAGGAGGAAATTGTAGAAGCTATAAAGAAATACAATCTGGATAGATTTGTTGTTGCAGCATGTAGTCCAAGGCTTCACGAAGCAACTTTTAGAAGAGTTGCGATGAGAGCAGGATTAAATCCGTATATGGTTGAGATGGCTAATATTAGAGAGCAATGCAGTTGGGTTCATTCTGCAAAGCCAAAAGCTGCGACGGCAAAAGCTAAAGACTTGATTAGAATGGCTGTAGCGAAGATAAGAACGAACAAACCTTTAGAACGTAGGAGAATAGGGATTAAAAAATCTGTTGCCGTAATCGGTGGAGGTGTAGCTGGAATTGAAGCTGCTTTAACCTTGGCAGATGCTGGAGTGAAAGTTTACTTAATAGAGAAAACTCCAACGATTGGAGGACATATGGCTTTATTAAATGAGGTTTTTCCAACTAACGACTGTTCTATTTGTATTTTAGCACCAAAGATGAGTGATGTGTGGAAACATGAAAATATAGAAGTCATTACAAACGCTGAGATAAAAGAGGTTAGCGGGAGGGTAGGAAACTTCAAGATAAAAGTGATTAAACATCCCCGATACGTCGATGTAACTAAATGTAAGGGTTGTATTGATGATTGCAGTAGCGTATGTCCAGTAGAAGTTCCAAATGAGTTCGATTACGGAATAGGTGTTAGAAAGGCTATATACATTCCAATACCTCAAGCAACACCTCTCTACGCAGCAATAGACTGGGAGCATTGCATAGGTTGTAGACTTTGCGAAAAGGCTTGTGAACCTCAAGCTATAGACTTCAATCAAGAGCCTGAAGAAATAGAAATTGAAGTCGGTGCTATAATAGTCGCTACGGGATACAAAGTCTTCGATGCAAGAAAAAAACCAGAATACGGATATGGAAGATATAAAAATGTTATAACCACTATTGAGCTTGAAAGACTTCTTTCTGCAAGTGGCCCAACGATGGGTAAGCTTTTAAGACCTTCAGATTCGAAAGTGCCTAAGAAGATTGCTTTTATTCAATGCGTTGGTAGCAGAGATGAAAACACGAATAGGTATTGCAGTAGAGTTTGTTGCATGGTAAGCTTAAAGAATGCATACATAATAAAGGAGAGATATCCAGATACAGATATCACGATATTTTACATAGATATAAGGGCTTTTGGTAGGATGTACGAAGAATACTACAAAAAAGTTCAGCAGAAAGGTGTTAGATTTATAAGGGGAAGGGTTGCAGAGATAGTTGAGAAGGAAAATGGAAACCTCATTTTAACCTATGAAAGCACTTTGGAGGGAGAGATTAGAGAAGAAGAATTCGATTTAGTAGTTTTATCTGTTGGACTCGAAGGAAATACGGATTTAGCTGTTAAACTTGGAATTGGAGTTGGAGAAGACGGTTTTTACGAGGTTGCACATCCAAAACTCAAGCCAGTAGAGACTAATGTTAAAGGAGTTTTTGTCGCTGGAACAGCCTCAGGCCCTAAGGACATTCAAGATAGTGTTGCCACTGCTGGATTAGCCGCAGCTAAGGCTATGCAATTGATATTCAGTGGTGAGACAGAATTCGATCCGTACAACGCTTACGTTGACGAAGATAAGTGTATTGGTTGTAGAATTTGTGTAAACGTATGCAAGTTCAACGCTATAACTGTAGACAAAAAAGCAAGAATTGATCCGAATGCTTGCACTATGTGCGGGATGTGCGTTGCCGCTTGTCCAATGGATGCAATAGACATGGGATTCTTTAGTAACGAAGGGATTGAAGCAATGATAGATGCTTTAGCTGAAGAGAAGAATGCTGATCCGTTAATCTTGGCTTTTGTATGCTGGTATTGTGGCTATGGAGCAGCAGACTTAGCAGGAACGACAAAGATTCAATACGAGCCAAATATAAGGATTATAAGGGTTCTATGCACTGGAAGAGTTGATCCAGAGTGGATCTTAAGGGCTTTGAAGAAGGGAATTGATGGAGTTTTAATAGTTGGTTGCAGACTTGGAGAATGTCACTTTAAATACGGGAATTTTAAAGCAAAGGAGAGGATAGATGCAATTAAGAAAGCTCTAGAAAGTGTTGGAATTGACAGTAGAAGGGTTAAATACGTTTGGCATTCTGCTGGAGAAGCGGAAGCTCTCGCAAGGGATTTCAATGAATTTGTAGAGGAAATCAAGAGAATTGGTAGAATTGCATAACTTTAATTTCATTGATGAGATTCGTGGAAATCGCATAATCGTAATGAAGAAAAGGTTTAATAATCTGCTCGTTTTTTTTTTTGAAAAATCACTTAGAGT
>CAZFII010000201.1:0-2577 GCA_964518925.1 uncultured archaeon | reverse complement strand
ACGAGGCGAAGGTCCCCGGTTCGAATCCGGGCGAGCCCATTTTTATACAAATCTGTAGAGTTTGATTACATGAGGCATTTACTTGAAATCGTCGAAAAATATAGGGAAGATATGATAAAGACTCTATGTAATCTAATAGAAATAAAAGCGATTTCTCCAGATTTTGGAGGTGAAGGGGAATTAGACAAAGCGGAATATCTAATGAAGCATTTAAAGGATTTTGATTACGTTGAGAGATTTGATGTAAAAGATGATAGGGCTAAGGGTGGAGTTAGACCAAATATAGTCGCTAAGGTAAAAGGTGAAAGTGACAGAACTATTTGGATAATTGCACATATGGATGTAGTTCCAGAGGGTGATATATCTTTATGGAAGACAGATCCGTTTAAAGCCGTAGTAAAAGATGATAAGATATACGGGAGAGGTGCAGAAGACAACGGGCAGAGTTTAGTTTCATCACTTTACGCTGCAAAATCTATAATCGAAGCAGAAGTGAAACCGAAGTATACACTTGGGTTAGTATACGTTTCCGATGAGGAATCTGGGAGTAAATACGGAATACAGCATCTTATAAAACAGAATATATTTAATAAAGAAGATATGTTTGTAGTTCCAGACGTTGGAAAGCCAGATGGTAGTCATATAGAAATTGCTGAGAAAAGCATATTATGGCTTAAGTTTAAAGTTTATGGAGTTCAAAGCCACGCAAGCACACCAAAGCTAAATGCTTCAAGAAGGGCTATGAAGTTTATATTAGATTTAGATGAGAGGTTACACAAAAAGTTTAATGCAAGAAATGAACTGTTTAATCCACCTTATTCGACATTTGAACCAACTAAGAGGGAGAAAAATGTCGATAACATAAATACAATCCCCGGAATCGATGTAAGTTATATGGATTGTAGAGTTCTCCCAGAATACGATTTAGAAGATGTTATAAAATTAATTGAAGACATTAAAAGCTTTTATGAAACTAAGGATAATGCAAAGATAGAAGTGGAAATACTTCAAAAGGAAAGTTCTCCACCAACTCCAGAAAATTCTGAAATAGTTTTAAAGCTTAGAAAAGTTATAGAAGATCTTAGGGGAATAAAAACGAAGGTTTATGGCATTGGAGGAAATACTTGCGCATCCTTTTTCAGAAAATCTGGATTTTTAAATACCGTTGCTTGGTGTACAGTAGACGGAACTGCTCATCAGCCGAACGAATACTGCAGAATAAGGAATATGATCGAAGATGCAAAGGTCTTTGCATTACTACCGTTTTAGATTAATCTTAGTTATAATTTTAATATTATTTTTGTGTGGATGTGTTCAACAAAAAACGTTTGAGTAGTAGAGGTTATCGATGGATGTTCTAATAGATAAAAACTATAGAATGTCCAGAGATTTCTAAAAGTAGGAATAAGCCCTATGAATAGTATATTAGATTACTTGGCTAAGAGATTTGCAAGAAAGTTACTCGAAGGAAAAAATAGAATAATAATTAAAATCAAGACAATAGCAAGGGCAAGGGAAATCTTATAGACGTTTACGGTTATTAATATGATCTACGATTTTCCTTCAACAGAATTATCCAGAAGGATTGCAAAAAAGTACGGTTACGATGAATTCATAATAAGAAGATGGATAAACTTTTTCGGTATAAGAGATACCTTAGAAATCGTTAAGGCTTTTGAGAGGGGAATCCCCAAATATATAAGAGTTAATACAATAAAAATAGATGAAAAAAAACTTGTAGAAAAACTTAGAAGGAGAGGCTTTGTTATCGAAAAAACTGAGGTTCCTTATTGCTATGAAATTGTTGAAGAACCTTATTCTGTTGGAGCAACTCCCGAATTCCTAATGGGTTACTACTACGTTATGGATAAGAGTTCATGCATTCCACCTTTAGCTTTAAATCCTAAGCCAAACGAGATAGTTGTGGATTTAGCATCTTCTCCCGGAGGAAAAACAACTTTTATCTCAATGTTAATGAAGAATAGAGGTGTTGTCTTAGCTATTGAACCTCAAAAAGAAAGAATTCAGCCATTGATAGATAACATTCATAGAATGGGAGCTATAAATGTAGTAATACTGAACATCGATGGAAGGTATTTCCCAAAGCTTGGAATTAAGGCAGATAAAGTTTTACTTGATGCTCCGTGTAGCGGTGAGGGAATAATTTATAAAGATCCATCAAGAAAAACCGATAGAGGTGCAAAGGACATCGAATTTTGCTCAAACCTTCAAAAGCAATTGATCCTTTCCGCTTTTGATAGCCTAAAAAGCGGTGGAATCTTAGTATATTCAACTTGTAGTTTAACTCCTGAAGAAAATGAATTGGTCATAGAATACTTACTAGAAAGGAGAGAATGTGAATTGTTAGAAATAGAATGGGGTGATAAAGCCTTAACTCTACCAGAACTTAAATTTAAGGATGAAATAAAAAAGGCAAGACGATTTTATCCGCATAAACATAGATGTGCTGGATTTTTTGTTGCCAAGATTAGGAAAGTTTAAAACTGTATTTTTTACCGCTTTCTCCTCAAGGTGGTTTAAGGAATATTCAACTACCTTGAGGAGTTCACCCTTTCG
>CAZFII010000200.1:0-2600 GCA_964518925.1 uncultured archaeon | reverse complement strand
ACTCTCTTAATATATTTTTATCGACATCAATTTTATAATACTCAAGAATCTCATAAAAATATAGCTATAGCTATATCAGCTATGTCTCCCTCTGTAATCCAAATCTTTGTTCCGTTTATCACCCATTCATCTCCCTCTTTTTTGGCAGTTGTTTCCATTGAAGCTGGATCACTGCCGTGGTTTGGTTCAGTAAGGCCAAAGCATCCAATAATCTTTCCTTTAGCAAGCTTTGGCAAATACTCCTTCTTTTGCTCTTCGCTCCCGTATTGCCATATCGGAAACATTACCAATCCAGATGTAACCGTTACAAAACTTCTTAGGGCACTGTCAACTCTTTCGCACTCTTGGCAGATTATCCCATATGTAGTGTAATTAGCTCCCGGACATTCGTACTCTTCCGGAATAAATGCTCCAAGTAATCCAAGCTCTCCAAATTTCTTTGCAAGTTCGTGGAAGTTTAATGGTTTTTCTTCGTGCCAAGCATCTACAACCAATGGAGCAACTTCCTTCTCTAAGAATTCTCTTACAGAGCTTCTAACTAATCTCTCCTCCTCTGTTAAAAGCTCATCAACGTTGTAAAAGTCTATACCACGAAACATGTTCTCACCTCAATGTTTAGTATAATTCTGAAAAATTCGAAATAAAAAATTTTCGGAAAATAATTTCCAGATAGGACAAATATATTTAATGAATTTTATTTATATCTTTAAAATCTTTTAAGTTAATAAACACCTCGCTAACCCTTATCTCAGGATTAAAACCAAGCTCATACAGTGGAGCTAAATAGTTCAATCCAGCTGAAATTATTAATCTCGCTCTGTTACCATATGGAAGTTTAAACAGTTTACTAGATGGATACAAAATGTATATAATCCCTTTAAAACCCCTTGATTCTGCTAATAGTATTTCATCTCTAACGATATCAATTGCATGTATGCTAAAACTCCTTATTGCGGTTATTATTTCTCCTACACCTTTTTTAAGACATTGATACACAGATGTAAGCCCAGATCTCAAAAATAACCATCCCGGGCTGAGTGTAGTTCCCGCATAACTTATAAGCTCCGTAAAACCCCTTGGTTTCATAGATTCACAACGTAATAAGCCTGCAAATTCTGGAATCATGTTAACACCAGCAGATCTCATAATTACATCGTATATAGTATTAGAAATCGTAGCCACTCCAAATTTTCCAGATGGAATTTCTATATTTCCCAATACTTCGTTCTCTTCAGCTATTACGATAAGCTTAGATATCAAAAACTTGAATTCTTGCATATCCATTAAAACATCCAATACCTTCTCAAATTTATCTTTATCTACAATTGCTATATTTGTTGGTACTTCCCCTTCCATTTTATATAGATCGAAGTTGCAGAAGTACGCTGTATACTCAATTTTTTCTGAGAACTCACCAAGTCTACCGAATACGTTCTTTTGTCTAATCTCTTCAAGTCCTTTTTTTGTGATCTCTCTTTTTCCGTTTGAAGTTTTAGCTATCAAACCCTTTTCTTCCAATTTTTTGAGATGATACCTAACAGTTCTTGGTTCGAGCGGTATACCTCTCATCTTAAGTTCAATAGCTATTTCTTTAGAACTCATAGCACCGTATTCAGCAAGTAGGTTCAAGATCTCATCTACAATTGAATTTGCCATCTTAACTAACTTTTCTGTTGTCAAATATTTTAGTTTATCGAAAGTTTTTGTTTTTAATTCAATACAAATTATAGCATTAGATACGTATTCACTATAAATTCAAAACTCAATGATACAAATAAAATAGTAAAGTTAAAGTATAGCAAGACAAATTAATACGTATGAAAGAGTTAGTTGAAAAGGCGAGATATCCAGAAAAAATAGCACCGATATGGCACAAACACTATGCAGGAAAGATAGAAATTCTGCCAAAATGTGTCATAAGAGGATTGGAAGACTTTAGTATTTGGTACACGCCTGGCGTAGCCGGGCCATGCTTAGAAATTGCCGACGATCCAGATAAGGTATATGAATACACGAACAAATGGAATACCGTTGCAATAGTCAGTGATGGATCGAGGACTTTAGGATTGGGAAACATAGGTGCACTTGCCGCTTTACCAGTCATGGAGGGAAAAGCTCTACTATTTAAGTACCTTGGTGGTGTAGATGCGTTTCCAATTGTAATCTCAGAGCAAAATCCAGATAAAATCGTTGAAATTGTAAAAGCTATATCTCCAAGTTTTGGAGGAGTAAACCTTGAAGACATATCTACACCTAAGTGTTTTTACATCTTGCAAAAACTACAGGAAGAACTGGAAATACCAGTTTGGCATGATGATCAGCAGGGTACAGCAACTGCCACTCTCGCAGCACTTTACAACGCACTTAAAATCGTTGGAAAGGATTTAAGAGAAGTAAAGATTGCAGTAATAGGTGCCGGTGCCGCAAACATCGCAACTGTTAGATTGTTAAAGGCTGCTGGAGCAGATCCAAAGAAGATGTTTGTCGTTGATAGTAAGGGAATTCTCCATCCAGATAGAAAAGATTTAGAGGCTAAGAAGAATGAAAATCCATATAAGTGGCAGTTATGCCTAGAAACGAACGGTGAAAAGAGAAAAGGG
>CAZFII010000199.1:0-2668 GCA_964518925.1 uncultured archaeon | reverse complement strand
AGACGGTAAGAGGTGAAGTGATCGGTGGAATAGTTGGAAGTGAAGTAAATGCAATAGATTTTAAGGGTAGTCTAAACTTCTTAATAAGGTATGCTAAAAGGGTTACGCAACTAATACCAAAGCTTAAAGGTTTATCTGTGCTAAGGCAATGGGCTGGAGTATACGATGTCGGAAAGAACGGTTTACCCGTTATAGGATTCACAAAGGTTAAGGGATTCATTCAAGCTAATGGATTTGGAAGAAATGGAATGTCCACTGGGTTAGCAGCGGGAAAAGCTCTGGCAGAGATGATAACCAAGGGTAAGAGCAAATTGCTAGCGCATGTATGACTTTATTCGAGTAATTGTAACAAAGCATGCTTTAGAGAGGTTGTTTGAGAGGTTTCCAAAACACAAGAAATTCGATGCAAGAACTGTAACAAATATCATCGAAAATGTAATAAAAAATGGAGTAATACTGAATAAAAAAGACATAAAGATATCGACAAGTAATTATACACTTTGCTGTACTATTGATAACGATAGATTGATAATTAAGACGATAATGAATACAAAAGAGATGAGTGAAAGGTACAGGAAGGCAATAGCGTATGGCAAAAGAAGCGAGTGGAGAATAGTATTCATAGAAAACGTTAAACAGGTAGAAAAGTGGTGCAAACAAATAGAAAACATGAAGAACATATGTAAAATCTGCGGAATATCAAAAGACCAAGTACCTGTAGAAAGATGTAAGATTTACGGATTTTACGTTTGCATCTATTGCTGCCCATTAATTGGCGGATATTCAGATAAGTGCAGAGGTTGCACTTTCGACATAGTACATGCAAACACGAAACCGTTTAAAGATTCTTATTTATATATATTTTAAATTTTAAAATCATTAAATTGCATCGCCTTTTACATAGTTCTGAAAGTTGGTGATGCAATATTGTTGATGAAGTATCCACGACGTGGTGTCACGGCCCAAAAGTTTGCAATTGAGGTTGAAAATTTTTTATTTGATTTTGAAGTGTTCTCTGATTGACAAATTATTTTACAAAAATTTAAAATACCTACTTAAAGAAGTATGTCCACTTAACATAGGCACCATCAATTGTAATTATTTAAATTTTTCGCACAAAGTAGACACATCCAGAAGTCAAAACATATACTCTTTAATCCTTTTTACGACATCTCTGTAAGGTATTCTTCCTCTTTTATCGATTAAAATCACATCAACGCCTTCTCTGACTTTGCCTAAAGCTAAGTCCTCTCTAACAAGAAGAATTAAAGGTATGTTTGAATTTCTAATCTTTTCTAACTTTTTCTTCACGTAATCCTCCGTCCAAAACCCAGCAATTTCAATATAAACTTCTTTATCTTCTTTTTTAATCAAGAAATCTGGAATATATGCGTAGTTTCCAGCCTTGACAATTCCAGGTTCCCTAATAACCTCAAAACCTAGAAACCTCATCTTTCTGGCAAATTCCTCTTCAAGAGATGAATCGTACTCGATTTTTTCTTCGTACTCTGGGAACAGCTTTTTGTACATATCCGACATTTCTAAGAGGTAAATCCTTTTTTCGTAATCGTTAACGACTTCAGCTCTAATCCACCAATTCTCAGCTTTAATAATTTCTGGAATGAGTTTAGCCATAGAAGTTCCATACTTTCGAGTCATTTTTAGAATAGATGCAGGGCCAGTAATACTAACTAATAATTTTCCGTTTTCATCGTAAAGCTCGTACATCAATCCTAACCATTTAAGCTTACGAAATACGTTTTTGTGATTCGATGAAACCCAAAAAGTAAGCCTAAGACAGTTAAAGATCGTAGTTTGTAATAACGATAAATTGTACATCTTTACAAGTTCTTTAGCTTCAATCTCTGGAACTTCGGATATTATTCTTTCCTCTTCTCTATCTGCAAACATAGCTCTTTCAATTTCTTTAACATCAACGCCAAACTGTTCAGCAACGTCTTTCAAAACCTTCTCTCTTTCGCTAAGTCTTGTTACATAACCCCTTTCAAATAAAGCCCTTCTGACTGCTAGGGGATCTAATTTTGTAGCTCTTTCAAACTTACAATTCCTTTCAACTATTTTGGCAAATCCTCTAACCTTTCTGTAATTGTTAGCGTTCTCTATTTTCCTTAAGCTTTCGAGAACAAGTTTATACTTTCTCCCCAATCCTAATTTATAAATCTTTAATACAATCTCAGCTAACTTCACATCTTTCTCATCCCATGCAAATCTTGGATAAATCCTACCATTTCTTCGAGTTACATCTAATAGTTCCTTAGGTAACATTCAAGTCTTTAAATTCTTGAACGGGATTTATAACTTTCACGTTGTATCTTTGCAAAATATTTATTGAGAGATATAAAAGATCCTTTCAGATGTTCTTCGAGAATCAGAACTTTAATGATCAAATCGTCTTTCGTTAAACCTTCAACGATTGCAAAAGCTTCGTTTTTATGGCTTCTAAATGATAAAATCTCCTCAGAAAACCTAAACTTTAGCATCGTATCTACAAAAATCTTTAATCAAAATTAGCTTTAGATTGGAGGGTTTTCCAATCTCGGTTCATCAACGGGCTTTTGGAGAAGCTTATTTAACATAGCGAGATCTTCCTTTTTTGAATTACAAAAGTGCTACAAATGTAACATTATATGTTTCTGCCCTACCCCTT
>CAZFII010000198.1:0-2672 GCA_964518925.1 uncultured archaeon | reverse complement strand
AATTCACCATTTTTCGTAATGTGTTAGCATTTCTATTGGATACCTCTCCCTTCTCCTCGGTTTTTCGGCTGGATAGCCAATTGGAATTATTGCAATGGGTCTTGCATAATCTGGAATTTCCAATATCTCTGAAACCACTTCCTCGTGAAACGCACCAACCCATACCGCTCCTAATCCCAAAGCCGTTACGGCAAGTAGAATATTTTCCACTGCTGCTGTAGCATCTTGTTCAGCGTAAAGTTTTCCTCTCTCACCGTAAACTCTCATAGATCTTGGATAATTTGCGCATACGACTATTACAACTGGAGCTTCAGCGATAAACATCTGATTTAATGCTGCTTTAGCAAGCTTTAGTTTCGTTTTTTCATCTTTAATGACTATAAAATCCCTTGCTTGAAGGTTACCAGCAGATGGTGCAGCATTTCCCGCTTTTAAAATCAGTTTTATAGTTTCATCATCGATATCTTTGCTCTGGAACTTTCTTATAGAAACTCTTTCAAACAACAAATTTAGACATTCCTTCATGAGATGTTCTGCTTCTATACTGTTTAATATCGTTTGGTTTAGTAGCAATACATCAAAAGTCGGTCATTATTCTGAACTGATCCGTATCTGGTTTCATGTACCTTGTGAACCTTCTAACTGCACCCTCAACGTCTTTTGCCCTTGTTATAGCTCTTCCAACAATTATGATGTCCGCTCCAGCGTTTATGACTTCCTCAACTATTTCAGGTCTTATTCCTCCAGCGACTGCAACTAATACGTTAAACTCCTTTTTAACATCTTTTGCAAGATTCCATGGTGGCCTTTCTGCTTCAGTATCTATTGGTCTATGAAGCTCTACAACATTCGGCAAAACTCCAGCATCTCTTATCTTTCTGAGTCTTTCAATAGGATTTTCAACGTTTAGCATGTCTACGCAAGCTAATATCCCAGTTTTTTCAGCTTCTTGAATACCGTTGACTATCGTTTTTATAGGGGCTAATCCAGAAATCACTACTGCATTCGCAGTTGCATCTGCAGCCATTCTCACTTCAAGCTTTCCAACGTCTAAAGTTTTCAAATCCAAGACGAAGAACGAATCTGGTTTTATCTCCCTAAGCTTTAGTATTACTTCACATCCGTATTTCTTCACCAGTGGAGTACCAATTTCGTATATTATATGATCACTATCTGGAATTTGCTTTAAAACTGAGATAGTCTCTTCTAAGCTGGTTAAATCAAAAGCTATTTGTAAATATGGTGGATCCCAGAGTTTTGTAAGTTTTCTTCCAACTAGTGGATGATAACTCCTATCCTTCTCATATAACACGGTATCAACATCTGGAAAGCTTTGCATAGCCCTCTTTAATGCTAGTTTAGTTGCTCCATAGTTGTAGTAGTATATTTTATGCTTGTTTTTAGCTTTTGGATGTATAAATATGCTTGCGATTACGACGTAATCTTCAGCCTTATCCTTTGGAATTATTCCTTCTTCTACAGCATCCGCTATAGCCTTAGCTACTGCTGCCTGCGCAGGCCCAAATATCAATTCTGCTTGTTCCATATCCTTTATAGTTACCTTTGGAATTATTACTGCTGGTGGTTTAGTTATTAGATTTGGTCTTAGAACTGCTAAAAGTGGAGTATGCCCAGCTGAAAGCTGCGCTAAGGCATTTGCAAATGCAATTCCTGCTGGACTGTCTTTTGTCCCTATTATGAGATCAACATGAGCCACTTCGTAACCTTCGCCTATTAGAGCTTCACCAACTCTAAATTCCATACTCTTACGCCAAGTTGTGTTGTAATAAACTTTTATCTTTAAAGTTCCTACAAAAAATTTTAAAGCAATTACTAAAAATTTTAAAACATGGTTAGGATTGATTTCATGAAAACTTTTGTTGAAGTTGTAAATTGTGGTAGCCTTAAAAAAGCATCTGAAAGCTTAGGAATGTCCGTTAGTTCTGTGAGTTTTCAAGTTAATTCTGTTGAAGAGTTATACGGAGCAAAACTTCTTAAAAGAACATCTAACGGCGTCTCTCTTACAGAAGAAGGAAAAATAGCTCTAAAAAATATAGAAATGATTCTCAGCAGTATTGAAGAAACTAAGAGACTTATATCAAACATAAAGGGTGACAGGATATCGCTTGCATCGGGAATGGTTGGAATAAACCTTTTGCATAACATACAAGTCCTTCTAAAAGCAAGGTATCCTAAGCTAGATATAAGAGTTGAACATATAGGTGCCCATAAGTGCATTGAAGGTATTTTAACTGGTAAATACGATTTTGCAATAGTTGGAGATATTTTGGATGAGCACATGTGTAACGAAAGACTATACATAGAGGAAATTGGATACGATAGGCTAGTTTTGATTACTCCTGTTAATCATAAACTTGCAACTAAAAGTGTTGTTAAGCTTGAGGATGTAATTAAAGAACCTATAATTGTTCTAACCGAAGATTATGGAATTACTACCAGTTTAAAAAAGGCTCTTGCAAAAAGTGGAGTTAAATACGAGGATTTAAACATTGCATATGTTGTAAACGATCTGTTCTCGCAGATTCATGGTGTCAGTAGTGGTATGGGCGTAGCCATAACATCGTACATAGCAACTTGTAAAGCTTGTGAAGTTGGATTAATAAAAATTCGAGATATAAAAGATTTCAAAAGTGATAGAAAGATATACTTTG
>CAZFII010000197.1:0-2691 GCA_964518925.1 uncultured archaeon | reverse complement strand
CTAAATTCCCCTTACCCTTACTTATCTTTGCGGATATTACTTCCATTCTCTCAACATCTATTGCAACCCAAACGTAGTACTTCTTCTTTCCATTAATAACCGTTTCATCTATCGCTACGTATCTCCTCCTCTTTCTTTCAATTAAATATATCTTTACACCTATGATACCAATTTCTAACCGCTTCGTAAGACACTTTAAAGCCCATAGCTTTAAGTAATTTGCTTAAAAAAGTATAAAACAATTGCTAAAAACCTTATCTCAGTTTTCCCTCCTAAATATGCCCCTTTTCTTCAAAATTCTCAGTTAAAAAATAATATAACATATTCCCATACCTAGTCCTAATTAATATTCATTACTCCTTTAAATTGTCATCCTCTCGGTGTCATGACTCGAAAAATAATATTTATTATTTTTAAATTCTAAAAGCTTAAGAATTAGTTACTGGAAGAGAGCTTGTTTTTATAACGAAGGAGAGCGGTATACCGTTAATAGGACATTCAGCTTTCGGAATTATAGATAGAGGTACAAATCTCTTGCAAGTCAACTCAAATCTAAGTAAGATTCTGCTTTACTCTTTTGTTAATCGAGATCGAAAACGTAAAAAGATTTATTTCCAGACAATTCAATCAGTTCAATGCTGTCACTCATCCTAAAAACTATTTGGCTTTTAATTCCAGCGTATACACCTAACAATTTCGCAGTACTTTTCGGTGGAGGAAAACCCATGGATTTCGGGAAAAACTTTATAGATGGTAGAAGAATTTTAGGAGATGGAAAAACCATAAGGGGTTTCTTTGCTGGAATTGCGGGAGGTGTTTTTTGTGCAAACATTCAATATTTAATAGAGAAGTTAACAAAAATTCCTTTGTACAGCTCTCTTTCGTATAATGAATTTATAGTCTTAGTCTTTTTACTTGCACTTGGTGCTATGACTGGAGATGCAATTGGTAGCTTTATAAAGAGGAGAATTGGTATTGAAAGAGGAGGTATTTTCCCAGTAGTAGATCAACTTATGTTTTTATTCATAGCACTCCTAATTGCAAGTAGATACAGTCCATTTTGGAAGGTTTTTGACCTTCAAACAGTAATAATAGGAATTTTAATTACTCCAGTTTTGCACATACTTACAAATTACATAGCTTACAAGTTAAATTTAAAGGAGGTGCCATGGTGAAGAGCTTAGCTGAAATGCTCATAAAGGTTAAAGCTTTAAAATTTGGAGATTTTATTTTATCTTCTGGAAAGAGGAGCAACGTTTACGTTGATATAAAAACGGCATGTACATATCCAGATGTTTTAAAAACCATAGCCAAAGAGATATCAAAGCTTATAAGCGATGTAGAATTTGATAAGATAGCATGTATAGAGCTTGGGGCAGTTCCAATTGCCGTTGCAGTAGCTATAGAGCTTGGTAAACCATATGTAATATTCAGAAAAGAGAAAAAGGGTTATGGCTTAGGTGGAGACAGGATTGGCGAAGTAAAAAAAGGAGAGAGATTTGTAATTATTGAAGACGTTGTAACCACTGGTAAATCCATAACATCAGTTGCTAAAAGGGTTGAAAATTCTGGGGGAATTGTCAAATGTCTTGTAACCGTAGTCGATCGAGAAGAGGCAAGTATTCCAAACTTAAGGAGTTTGATTAAGCTAAGTGATCTACTAAAACTTAAGGATTTCATCAACTCCTCCGAATCTAATTGATTCCAATTCTTTTAGAACTATTCCTTCATCTTGAACTATATCGAAGTCGTAACTTGAAAACGATTTAAAGATCGTATTCTTATCAAATCCTATCAATTCAGATAACTTTTCTGCATCGCTTTTGTGAACTCTTGCTGAATCAAATCTGTCTAGAAATTCATCGAATTCATCTCTATTTACTTCTAAGAAGTTTTTATTCACTGCTAATGTGCAACAAACGAAATCTCCTATTACCTCGTTGAAAAGCTCCTTTTCACCAATTAACGAAGTCAAGTACGGCTCCCATATTGCTAAACCCCTAAGTTCGTTTAAATTCTTAATCATATCATCGGCAGATTTAAAATACCTAATTTTTGCTTTTAGCCCCTTAGCTTTCAGATATCTTCTCAGATTTCTCTCCATAGTTGAAAACTCAGAGCTACCAAAATATTCACTTTTACTATTTGAAAAAACTATTCCACTACCGTTCATTGCAACTATTCTGAATATCAATATGTTTTTCATTAGAACTCCAAAAAAGACTTGAGTTATCAATGGGCTTGCAGCTATATCCACGTATCCACTTATCAAAGCTTTAGTAAGCTCGATACTGTTGTTAAATACTCTTATAAATGCGTTTTTTCCAGCCTTAATTACTTTTGGATACTCGCTTGCCTTAAGTATTCCAATTCTAGTTAAGCCTTCGATTGGTTCGGGAGAGTACTTGGATAACCAGACCCTATAAGATTTTGAAGAGACTTTTTTTCTTATAACGATCTTTTCTTCTTCAAGCTTAGATATTATCTCTGAAACCCTCGATTTAGATAGATTTAAAACACTTGTAATTTCGCTTTGAAGTATTCCATCTTCAGCTCTATCTTCAAGTAGTTTCAGTATTCTACTTTCAGCATCCACGTAATTTTGTATATGAACATAAATAGATATAATTTTGTCCACATTTATTCGAGCTAAAGTTTCTACACCAACCGATCTTCTTTGTTAATTTTTTT
>CAZFII010000196.1:0-2731 GCA_964518925.1 uncultured archaeon | reverse complement strand
TAGATCCGAAAGTGGTATATTTGGTAATCAGATAAAAATTTTCGACCTTGATTGCCAATTCTCTGATCTCCAATTCTCTGATCTACTGTTCAAAGCGGAGGAGAAGATCAAAGTTATTGATAATAAATTGATATACGAAACGTATCGAAGGATAGCTAAATTCATAGCTATTAATATTGGATCTTAAGCCAATAAATATTACACCTAATCCAGTAAACCCCTCGGCTAATGATTAAAAGAAATATCATCAAACCTTTAACCCTAAAGACATAGATATTGAATGAGCTAAACTCGAAACAATAAAAACCAAGTTATTCTGATCATATTGCATAAACTGCATGTGTGTAATATAAGTCGTTTGATTAAAAAGCTATATACATTGAGAACAAAAAGACTAACGTGGAAAAGATAAACTTCGATAAAGAATACGTAGATTTAATAATTAAGGGTGAAAAAACAACGACCGTTAGAAGGGGAATAAAGAGTTATCCCGTTGGAAAACTTGTAGAGTTAACTGTAAACTACAAACCATTTACAATAGCAAAGGTTAAGAAAGTAGTTGTAAAGAGGGTTAAAGAACTTACAGACGAAGATGCAAAGAGAGATGGATTTAACAGCAGAGAAGAACTGATATCAGCATTAAAAAGGATATATGGAGACATTGCAGAGGAGGAATTCGTTACGATTGTGCATTTTGAATTGGCTGATAGAGGGAATAGATATGTACGGCTCGATAATTTCGAATCCGAATAAGATTAGGATTTTAAATAGTATTAAGAGAAAGAAAAGCGATATAAAATCTATATCAAAATCAGTCAGATTACCAGAGAAAATTTTAGAATCACTACTCAGAGAACTCATTAAAGATGGTTTTGTTGAGGAAAGAGAAGGAATGTACGGCATCACAGAAGAGGGATTAAAAGCTCTGAAATATGCTGAAGGAATTCGATACGAAAGATGAAAAGGTATTCGTATTTAGGGATATAGTTGAAATCAGAATTCCAAAGGAGGTTTATATCAAACTTTCAAAAAAATATAATAAAGAATATATAATTTCTTTTTGCAATAATAAAAAGATTCTAAATAGGGTTACTGGAAGAGAGCTTGTTTTTATAACGAAGGAGAGCGGTATACCGTTAATAGGACATTCAGCTTTCGGAATTATAGATAGAGGTACAAATCTCTTGCAAGTCAGATGCATAACTGGATGCAACTTGAACTGCATATTTTGTAGTGTTGATGAAGGCAAATTCAGTAAGACGAGGAAAACAGACTACATCGTTGATCCGGATTATATAATCGAAAAAGTGAAAGAAATAGCTAAATTTAAAGGAAATGGTGTAGAAATTCATTTAGATGGACAGGGTGAGCCAACGTTATATCCATATTTAGAGTACTTAGTTGAGGAGATTAGCAAAATAAGAGAAGTAAAAATTATTTCAATGCAGACAAATGGAATTCTTTTGAACGATGAGAGGATATCTACTTTAGAAAAATACGTTACGAGGATAAATCTATCGTTAAACGCATTAGATGAAAAACTTGCAAGAGTATTAAGCGGAGGTGCTTACCCACTGCGAAAGGTAATTGAAAACGCCGAAATGATTGCGAATAGTAAGATGGACTTATTAATAGCTCCAGTTTGGGTTCCCGGTTACAACGATAGAGAAATACCTAAGATAATTGAATTTGCTTTGGAAATAGGAGCTGGAAAGAAATTTCCGCCATTAGGTATTCAGAAGTACATCCCCTACAGGTTTGGAAGAAAAGTTGGAAAAAGTATTTCTTTTAGAGAATTTTATAAAAAACTTTCAGAATATGAAAAAGAGTACGGGGTCAAATTAATACTCAAGCCAGAGGATTTCGGTATTGAGAAGAGAAAGAGAATTGAAAATCCATTTAAAAAAGGAGAAATCGTTAAAGCTAGAATAGTTGCTGAGGGGAGGTTAAAGGGAGAAAAGATATGTGTTGCGAGAGATAGAGCTATCGCCGTGATAACAGATAAGAAAATAGGAGATGTAGTTGAGTTTGAAGTTGTTAGAACTAAAGACAATATAATAGTTGGTGTTGAGAGATGAAACATTTAGAGTTCAGTGGAACTTATAGGTATTTACTCCTAAGTGGAAAGAAGAAAGCGACAATTAGGAAAAAGATTTCAAAGCTTAAAGAGGGAGATGTAGTCTTTGTTCACTGTGGCGGAGAAATAATTGGAAAAGCTAAGATAACATCAATAGAGAGAAAGAGGTTAGATGAATTAACGGATGAAGATGCAGTCTTGGATGGTTTTAAAAACAGAGAAGAATTGATAAGAGAACTAAAAAGGATTTATGGCGATGAAGATGAATTTTACGTGATAAAGTTTGAATTTGAGCCAATTGAAGCTGTAAATCCACATGAATTTCACTATGGCAACTCAGATCTCATCGAAATCGCAGAAAAGGCGTTAAAAGAATTAAATTTAAGTGAGAGAGATAGAATGGTTC
Organism: uncultured archaeon; assembly: GCA_964518925.1. Taxonomy (GTDB): domain Archaea; phylum Halobacteriota; class Archaeoglobi; order Archaeoglobales; family Archaeoglobaceae; genus CAYWXE01. Next base: position 248 of record CAZFII010000196.1, on the reverse strand, counting down.
TAGAACTTTTTTTAAAAACTGGAAGCATAAGAAAAACCGCAAGTAAATTGGGTGGTTTAAGAAAAAGGGGCGAAGTAAGAAAAGTTTTGAGGAAGTGTTACAATATACTCAAAGAAATCGGAAAATTATAACTCTTTTAGCAGAGACAATCATAATTGATTATATCTCTAACGTTTAACAGGCAATTAGGTTGACCTAAATAGGGTTTAGAATTTTTATTTGATTTTAAAATGCTCTCTGAATTTTTA
>CAZFII010000195.1:0-2784 GCA_964518925.1 uncultured archaeon | reverse complement strand
AAGTGTAGGGTTGAAAAATCTTAATTAGAAATTTTAAATAAAATTATAAAAATTCAAGAGAGTTCTTTGATATGACCTTTTATTACTGTACGAATCAAGATTATAGATCAGCACTTCATGGGAAAGATCATATATTTTACCTTGTGAATGAATAATCTTCTATGCCTGATAGCACATATATCCATAATGTCTGTCTCTCGAAGATAATTGATTAGTTCAACTTTTTCAGAATTAGACTTTAAAAATCTCTGAAGAGTTTGTTGTAAACATGTTGCCGAGTCCAACGTGAAGAATGAACTTGTAGTTTTCTATATCTGGTTTCCCCTTAAAAGCATCTTGATAAGTTACTTCAACGATTTCTCCAACGTAAAACACGTGATCACCAGTCTCAACTTCTTTCACCACTCTACACTCTAAATTCGCTTGACATTCCTTTATAGATGGAGCTTTTACTCTCTTTGAAGGTATAAAGGTTATGCCTAACTTTTCAGCTTTGTTAACTTCTGCACCACTCACAGTTCCAGCTATCCAAACATCTTTGAGCAATTCTATTGTTGGAACTGCGACCACGAAATCTTTGTATTCATCTATCAACTTCTTAGTAAACCTTTGATAAGCTATTGCAACACCTAGCAGAGGAGGATTAAGCGAAAGTGGCGTTACCCAATCCGCAGCCATTACGTTTGGCTTTTCCAAAGTTCCAGATGTTATTAAAAAGGTTCTCATTGGGTATAGGTATTCAATCGTGTGCATATTAGATATTATTAGATTCAAATAATAAATTTTGCTGAGCTGAAAACTTTTAAGAGCAAAAGATGTTTTAGATGCAGAAAGATGCATGTAAGAGTAAGAGGAGTATATTCTACTGCAATAACGAAAATTCTGCTAGATAATGGAATAAGCATTTCACATACATCCAAAAAGATCAGAGAAAGGTTCTCGTTACCAGAAAATAGAGAACCACCAACTGTTACGATAAAAGACACTGATCAAAAGCACGGAATAGTAATAGTCGGAGAATACGAACACGGAAAACGAGTTTATGAAGTAATCCGAGATAGTATAAAAGATTGCTTTTGCTGGGTTTCGAAACTCCCTCTTCACTCCATAATTAAGGGAAGAGTTATCGAGGTTAAAGAAGGAAAGTCAATTGTAGACCTTGGAGAACACAAGGGAGTAATCAATTGCGAACTCGAAACTGGAAGTGAGATTTTAGTTGACGTTGCAAGACCTTTTCTTCCCCACGAAGATCTTGCGAGACTTTCGAGGAATTACACAATTTACGGAAAATACGTTGCACTAATACGAGGACTTGAGAGAAAGGTTATTTTCAGCAAGCACCTAACGAACAAGAAGTTGAAGCAAGATCTTTTGGCGATGACTACAATCTCAAATATTGAGGGTTGGTGCATTAAGTGGAGAAGTTCAGCTGCAATAGGAGATTTTAACCAGATGCTCAAAGACCTTCAGCAAACTTTTGAAAAAGCAGAAGATATTATAAAGAGAGGAGAAAATGCAAATGTTGGCGAAGTTATATACGATGGAGAGTTCTTTGCGATAATCTGTTTTGGGCGGAACGCTAAAAACTTTCTCGATGAGGTTAGAAATGAAGTCTTACCAACAATAAAAAACCATCACGTCCTCAAATCGATGAATGAGAGCGAAGTCGTCGATATATCTGAGCACATGTTATCTATGGGAGTTGGAAGTAGAGATAAGATTTCAGAGTCAGCAATGAGTTACATAACATCTCTGATGAAAGAACAGAAATCGATATCCATAGAGCATGTATCTGTTCTGAGCGGAGAGGTAAAAAAGCTAACTCCCGGGAAACTTGTCGAAGTTGAAGGAAACTTCTACCGCATGAAGAGAATTTTCAAAAGTAAAGGAATTTTAGATGGACTAAATGTTCAAAAGATGCCCGGAGATTACGATGTGATGGAATTCTCTACTGATCTTCCAGTAGTTCTCCATAAGTATTATGGGAAAGATAACGACTTTAAAGGTGTTTACGTGAATCTAAACACTCCTCCAGAAATATCGAGGAATTACATTAGATACATAGACATGGAAGTGGATGTAGTTGCTTCTGATAAGGAAGTAAAAGTTATAGACAAAGAATTACTCGAAAAAGCATATAATCTTGGAATAATCTCTGAGAATACAAGAGACTACTATCTTTCGCTTGCAGAAAGTTTGAAAGAGTTCCTTTTAGACTTTGAAGACTTATCAAGACTGACGTTAAAGGAGTTGAGCGAAGTTGTTGAGATGTGATTGCTTCATCTTGTTGAATAAATTTTATTTAATTATTAAATGATTATATCAGAGATAACGTTTCTTGAAGGAACAAATTATAGAGTCGTAACTACATTGTAGCCAATTTAAATCAACAATGTTTCGTGATACCACGTTGTGGATGATTTAAATACCTTATCAACAATGTTACATCACCACCAATTACAGATTACAAGATTAAAATAAAGTTAAGAGTTATAGCATAATGCTAAATTTTTATTATTTATGTATTATCTAAAACCTTAGCAAGTATTTTTAATTTTAAGCACTTACCTGAGTTCTTTTATTTTATTAATAAAATATTAAGATTATCACAAGCAATGCGAGACGCAGTTTTTGATTTAAGTAACATTCAAATACAACAAGGGACGTTTAGCTTCAAGAAAGCCCTTACAAAACGTCGCTAAGAAAGCCTCGCTCTTTACAGTAGATCGGAAAGTGTGTTGATTCCTTATAAACTCTAAACACTAATAATGGTAAACATTTATA